>JBJTTJ010000077.1:0-9227 GCA_046080125.1 Cuspidothrix sp. | reverse complement strand
TTAATTGCTCAACTGTCCCTTTCATTGTTTGTGCTGGCGCACAAAATTACTCAAGGGACGTTTCACAATTAACCCTCCATTCCTCCCATCACCAAACTGAGTACAGTTTTGGTGGGGGTCTCCTGGAGGTTTAGATGAAATCTTTGCACCGTCCTGATTTATATAGCTGGTCTTATTTTAATCCTGCTAGAAATATTGATTTTAATGGTTTTGCCTGGATTCGTCCAGAGGGGAATATTTTGATTGACCCAGTAGCTTTATCAAATCACGACTGGAATCATTTGAAATCTCTGGGTGATGTCGCTTGGATTGTGATCACAAATTCGGATCATCTGCGTTCAGCAAAGGAAATTGCTAATCAAACTTACTGCAAAATTGCTGGACCTGCTGGGGAAAAGGAGTATTTTCCGATTTTATGTGATGCTTGGTTAAGTGATGGTGAGGAGTTTGTTCCAGGACTCAAGGTGATAGAAATGCAGGGTTCTAAAACTCCCGGTGAGTTGGCGCTGCTGTTGGAGGAAACGACTTTGATTACGGGGGATTTGGTGCGATCGCCTGTAGCTGGTAGTTTAACCATATTACCAGATGAAAAGCTGCTAGATCGAGAAGATGCGATCGCTTCTGTGCACCGTTTAGCTGGTTTAGAGAAGGTGGAAGCGGTGCTAGTTGGTGATGGTTGGTCTGTGTTTCGAGATGGTAGACAACGATTGCAGGAATTGGTGGGGAGTTGGAGGTGATGTAGGGGATATTGAGAGCGATCGCTTTTTGAGTAATTAGTAAAATTTTCGAGGATTATTATTCAATATCAAACTTCAAAATGTTACATTGGGAAAACATCACAGACTCTAGTAAATCGTTTTTATGCAAAAATTCACAAAACATACAGTAGAGTAAGCTCAAACATGACAATGTTCAAGCTCAAATCCCCTACAATTGAACTAACTTAAAACCCCAAATTTTCAGCACAGCACCGGCTATTTCTGGGTCTACACCATCATAAGCTTCCCATTCCGATTGGGGATCTTTAGGATGTCCTTCCCCGATATGACCAGCGACTTTAATTATAGGCATATTTATTAAATAATCACGTTCCATACCTTTAGGAATAGCTAGTTGGATTCTGCGGCCGATGAATTTCGATCCGCTAGATTTAGCCACGGATTCGCGTACTAAACAAATATCGCCAGCAGTACCCCAGGTGGTTTGATAGGTGTAGAGAAACGATATATAATTTTCTGGCTTGATTGATCTTTTGAGAACTTGCATTATTTCATCCTTACTGGTTTTTTCTGCAAAAATTTTATGTAAACACTACCTGCTATATTACAGTTTCCTGCTTTATAGAGAATAAAACAAGGGGTGTGAACCCCCTGTAATAATTAAGAATTGCTGGTGCTATACAGGTGTAAATTGTAAGGATACTCCATTCATGCAGTAGCGAAGACCAGTTGGTTTTGGTCCATCATTAAATACATGACCTAGATGTCCACCACAATTACTACAATGGACTTCTGTTCTGGTCATAAAAAATGATCGATCCACAGTGGTAGCGATCGCTCCTTCAATGGGCTTAAAAAAGCTTGGCCAGCCAGTACCGCTATTATACTTAGTATCGGAAGTAAATAAAGCTTGTCCACAACCAGCGCAAACATACGTACCAGGTTCATACACTTTATCAAGAGAACTGGTATGGGACGGTTCTGTACCATGTTTCCGCAACACTCGAAACTGTTCTGGTGTGAGGATACTTTTCCATTCTTCTTCCGTTTTGGTAACTGCAAATTGTGTATTAGATGTTGCCATAGATTCCGAACTCCCATTGATATATTGAGAAAGAAAGGATGCACCGAGTAATAGGGCACCCATTTGCAAAAAATAGCGTTTATCCATAATTTATAGCAGGTGACAGGTGACAAGTGACAGTAAAAAACAGGGGTGCAGGAGTGCGGGGGAGAAAATTCTATTTCTGGGTTAAGTAGAACGGACTGAATAATTCAAAGTTTGTAGTGAGGAATTTATTCCTCATTTGAGGAGTCCTCACTAGCAGCTCATTTTTTTTACATTACTTAATCTACTTTGATTTATTCTCATCTACTTACTTAATCTTGTTTTAAAAACTCTAAATATCCTTTACTTAATTCCTCTACAGCTAAATCATAAAATTGCTTACCATGTTCTGGGGTTGCTAAATCAGGATTTGATCCCATGCGGCCATCTGAATAACGTAAACGAAAATCAACAGCACTATAAATTTTATGTCCACCAGCAACTTCTGGATTAAGATATGCTTTTTTAATTGATTCTGGATAAACGTATTGGGTAACAGCCACCTCACTAGGGGTAGCATGAGAACCTTCTTGCTCTCCATAGAGTTCTTTAGCTAGTTTGTACACAGAACTACCCATAAACCAATTAGCAATTTGACATTGCACTTTTGGGGAGTTGGGAATTTGTAGATCTGCTAAATGAGCGTAAGTTTCGGAAAAAGCTGCTTTTAAAGTGGCAATATTTCCCCCATGTCCATTAATAAAATAGAACTTGGTAAAACCGGCTTTGACTAAACAAGTTAAGTGATCTTTAATTACTAAAATTAAAGTGCTAGGACGTAAACTAATTGTACCTGGAAATGCAGTATGATGTAATGCCATACCTACATTAATTGTTGGTGCTACCATTGCTTGAGTTGCTTCGCCAACACTCTTAGATATAGATTCTGCACAAATTGCATCAGTACCAATTAATCCCGTTGGACCATGTTGTTCTGTTGAACCAATGGGTAAAATAATGCCTTGGGATTGTTGTAAATAAGTTTCAACTTCTGGCCAAGTGCTTAAATGTAAGAGCATTTTATTTTAGGAGTTAAGGAGAAACAGGTAGGGAAGCAGAGGGACAGATTTTTTCTACTGACAACTGACAACTGACCACTAACAACTGACAACTGACCAATTACCCAACAGTTTTCCACCAGCCAAAGGCAGGACCGATAAAACGGACTGTTACCCATAGAAAAACCATCATGCCAATTCCTATCCAAGCGCCACGAGTTGTGATAGATACAAATTGTGAAGCTTGGGTTTTGGTGATGGGAATCCAAGGTAGGATTTTGGTGGTGTCTTGGCCGTATTCTGATCCTAATGTGTTTTTACGCCGTTTTGCTTCACCCATAATTTGATAATTTGCTTGTTGGAGTGTTCAACTTAGATTTTAATAGAAATTAGTCGTTGGTCGGTGATTATTGCCAGTAATTAGTCGGAATTATCTTCATGTACAGAGGAGAATAAACTGGGATCGAGATAGTTTAAGCGTGCTAGGGGACTAAGAGAAGAGAGGATTTGAGCACCATAGCTGCGGTTAACGACACGACTATCTAGTAAAGCGACGATACCTTGGGTTTCGCGGACGGGTGCGATCGCTCTTTGCAATTCATTCATGGCTGTCGGTAACAAATACAGACGAAACCAATCTTGGTGCGATTGCTTGTAATAAGCCACTCTCCCTCCTACTAAAGGATTTTCCAAGGATGGTAAGGGTAAAGTGGCAATAATTAATAATCGTGGTGCTGGTAAAACTCCTTGATGCGATCGCCAAAATTCCCAACCACTAATCAAAATGCCATTTTCATCTAAACAAGTTTTTTCCACTTGCACCCGTGAGCCAAATTCTGAAGCTAAAATTGCCCCCACCTTACCTTTAAGTGGTACATCTCCCACTAAAATCACTGTCATACCTGGGGCTGTGGCACTTAAACATAACAAAGTACGGATTTGGTGAATTAAAGCTGGTGCAAATTCCGGTGTATTTGGTAAAGGTAGCTTGTAGGGGACATACAATTGAATTGCTTCTCCCTGACTATCCGGGGCAAATTTCAAGCAAGTCACATCTTCTAAACCCAAGCGTTGGCGAAATAAAGGTGCTTCCGTTTCTGGTTCTAAAGCACTAGCAATTAAAACTACAGGTTGACGTTGCCAAACTGGGGCGAGAATTTTGCTCAATTCTATAGGGGCGGAATGTAAAGAAAATAGACCTTGACGACGGGTGATAGTTGCCCAGAATAAAGGTGAAGAAGTAGAGTTTTCTAAGTGTGAGAATTGTTGCCAAAAATTCCGCCAAGTATCGGGAAGATTGTGTTCATCAAAAGCCGAATATAAATCTTGTAAGATCTCGATTTCCGGCTGAGAAATGAGATAACAGTGATAGGGATTTTCGGGATGTTGAAATAATTTATATGTTAGTTCTACCTTAACTTCCCGAATTATTTCTGCTTGGTAGGGATAAGCCAACATTAATTGATCCCAGTCATGGGGTTCAATGGTTTGAGTAAGTTCAGAACGCACCCAGTCCTCCAAATCGTCAACCCCATCAACAATTGTGGGAACATTGGCGGGAAATAGATTGTTATTAGCCAATTGTGATTTTAACCAAGCTTGGGGGGAAGTTAACAGCAACCCGTGAAAATCAGGACTTGGCCAAGCGTCACCCGTTCTAATGGGCTTATTTGCTGGTAGCCATTGTTGCAGACGGGGAATTTCCACCTTTAACAAACGTTGTTGGACAGTTTCCGTAGCGACAATAATCACAGAACCGTGCCACATTAAAGCGGAGGCGATAAAACTGGTGCGATATCGCCCTTGATGTCCACAGACTGCCCCGACTTGAATTAAAGCACTACGTCCTAAACGCAAAGCGCGTGCCACCAACCTAGCCATCGTCAAATGATGGGGCCAGGAAGGAAACCCGTCCTGCGATCGCAGGAAGTTATGCAATGACAAATGAACTTCTGCCTCAATCACGCACTTTTCGTTCCATAACGATTAATTTTTTTTGTTAACCAGGGGTGGCATTAGCCATACTCACTTAGTATCATGTTGTCATTAGTTAGTTGTCAATTATCCTAATGAGCATTCACCTATTCTCCTAAAATTATGCCAACTTATCCAGGAATTTCTAGTGAAGCCTTTAAACATCCCCTAGATCGTCAAGCAGAGGAGGCTTTACGCAGCTTACCAGGCTTTGATTTAATTGCTCGTAAGTTTGTAGAGTTTATCTATGAACGTCCTCAACTCGTCTATTTAATGGGTAATTCCATTCAAGTTGGACCGCGCCAATATTCCACTATTTACCAGATGTTTCGGGAATGTGTGCGAGATTTGGATATTTATCCAGAACCCGCGCTGTTTATCTCCCAAAATCCCCAGGTGAACAGTTATGCACTAGGACAAGAAAATCCTTACATAGTTGTTAACACTGGGTTACTAGATTTACTGAATGAAGCAGAAATTCGCTCAGTATTAGCTCATGAACTGGGACATATTAAATGTGGTCATTCCATTTTAATTCAAATGGCGATATGGGCAATGAGTGCGGCTGAAGCTATTGGCGAATTAACCCTAGGTTTAGGGAATTTTGTCAGCCAAGCTTTGATTTATGCCTTTTTTGAGTGGCGACGCAAAGCTGAGTTATCGGCAGATCGAGCAGCTTTATTAGTCCTGGACGATTTAAACCCAGTCATGACATCTATGATGAAAATTTCTGGCGGTAGTCATAAATATGCCCATGAATGTAGTTTACAGGAATTTATTCAACAGTCGGAAAAATATCAAGCTTTAGATGAGGATGGGCTAAATCAAGTATATAAGTTTCTCCTCTATAATGGTGCTCAAGGCATGATGCTAAGTCATCCTTTTCCCGTAGAGAGATTACATTATTTACGCAGGTGGTCAGTATCAGCAGAATATCAACAAATTAAACGCGGAAACTATCAAAAATCTCCTGCATCTGGAGCGGTCAATGTTACGCCAGAAACACCTAATCATGAAGCGGAAATATTACGTAAAGAAATCGAAAAATTGCAACAAGAAATTAACAAAATCAGAAAATCTGATTAATCAGAATTGAATAATTTAGGAGATCGAGATAAAGATGTAATATACATTGTAGGGGGCGATTCATGAATTGCCCCTAGGAAAATACAGAGTAACCATCGTCTTTACAATCAGGATCATCTTATTAGATAATAGAAACAGAAATTTCATCTTTAGGATTGTTAAGAATGTATCAAACAGATCCGCCACTTTCCCCTAAAGAAACATTACCAACAATGTATGATCTTCCTAGCGAAGACCCGGAGGAACCTGGTTTGCCAGATCAATTTCATTTATTGCAACCACAATTATTAGCAGAAACATTCCGTCCACCAAATTATTCCAGAGAAGATATATTTACAGGTAGTGATCTGAATCTGTACTATGATCTGCGTCATCCTTTATGGTATAAGCGCCCAGATTGGTTTGGAGTTTTAGGTGTACCCTATCTGTATGAAAATCAAGATTTAAGGTTGAGTTATGTAGTGTGGCAAGAAGGAGTAAACCCGCATATTATCGTGGAATTACTCTCACCTGGAACAGAAAAAGAAGACCCAGGGCAAATATTAAGAGATGTGGAAAAACCTCCTGGTAAATGGGAAGTTTACGAACAAATTTTAAGAATACCCTATTACGCCATTTTTGATCGTTATCAATCTGAATTTAGAATGTTTCAGTTAAATGGCGCTCGTTATGCTGAAGTAAATTTATCAAATGATCGGTTTTGGATTCCAGAAATAGAATTAGGTTTAGGAGTGTGGCAAGGAAGTTATCAAGATGTAGAAATGCCTTGGTTACGTTGGTATGATCAAAATGGTAATTGGGTTTTAACAAGTACAGAACAAGAACGACAGAAAGCTGAACAAGAACGACAGAAAGCTGAACGGGAAAGGCAAAAAACAGAAAGATTAATTGCCCAACTGCGATCGCTTGGTGTTGAACCTGATTTAGACTAAGTAGAACGGACTGAATAATTCAAAGTTTGTAGTGAGGAATTTATTCCTCATTTGAGGAGTCCTCACTACCAAAGCAGCTCATTTTTTTATATTACTTAATCTACTTTGACTTATTCTCATCTACTTACTTAGACTGAATATCCTGTTATTGATTTCTCCTGTAGGGGTTTAGCTAATGCTTTACTCCTTGCATCATCATCAGATATAAAGTTACGAAAGATGAAGCTCATAAGCTATCACGATCAAATATGGTGTATTTAAGAAGAGTAAGTCTAATGATGCTCTACCATGGAAAAAATAACACCCCTAATTGCGGTAATTTTTACCTGTATATCTCTGACAAGTTGTGGGAATACTCTAAAAGAGACAATTAAAGAAGATGCGAGTAATACTGTTAAACAAAGTCGCACGGAAACCTCTCCACTTGTAGCAACTGAAACAAAAACAAAAGAGGAGGAAAATAATCCAGAATCTAAGCGAACACTTGTCCGTAAAAATGTGGATAGTAATAAAAATCAGAAAAAAGAAGGTAAAAAACCCAAAGTAGGAACAGTTAAGGAGTTAGTCAATGGTGATTTAATGTGTTACGTCACCCTAGTAGATAAAAAAGGAATTGAACATAAAGTTGGTGCGACTTTTGAAATTTGCGAACAGGATAAAAACTTTATTGATAAAAAAGTTCGTTTAGTGTATGAAACACAATCAGTTAATGATTGTCAAAGTGCAGAACCTTGTGGAAAAACTCGTCAAGAATCCATTATTACCAAAATGGAGGTAATAAGTGAAGATGGAGAAAAAGAATCACCAAGGGATACTTCTAAAAGTAGTAATTACCAAACTTTAAGCAATGGTGAGTGGACGATTACTTTAAGTAATACGGATTCTTGGAAAGGGGTAAATGGTACTGGAGATGTGAATTATAATGGGTGTGATGCTAAAGGAAAATGTCTCGATTTAACAGGTGGTAAAGTTACCTGTCGAGATGGTAAATGTATTACTGGTTGGAAAAATGGAGATTATGTCTACATTTTAGAACAACCTATAACTGAAAAAAGTGATGTAACTGCAACTTTGACCGTGCGACAAAATACTAGGGAAATTTTGAAAGCTACAGATTTGAAAGTTGTATCTGGTAATTAGGTTTTATAATAGAGGAAAAATTCTTTCTCCAGTGGTAGAGTTAAATAGAAATAGCTGATTTAAGTCTAATTCTAGATTTAACTTTTGTCCTGGATGTAGCCGAATATTCCCACCAAGCACATTAATAAAGATGGAAGAACCTGGTAAACTCACACGCACTAAAGTTTCTCTTCCCAGAGGTTCTATAACTTTAATTTCTACCGTTAATCCTCCTGCATTTTCTGTAATATTGATGTGTTCTGGCCGTATTCCTACATGATAAGTTTCTCCTGTGATCAATTTTAAATTCTGTTGAAGGTTGGATGGAATTGGTAATAGCTGTCCACTAATATCAAAACCGCTATTTTTGTAAATAGCATGAAGAATATTCATGGGTGGATTTCCCAAGAAACTGGCTACCATTTCATTAGCAGGTAATGCATAAATACTTTGAGGTTCACCAATTTGTTGAATTTTTCCTTGGTTAAGCACGACAATTTTATCAGCTAAAGTCATAGCTTCAACTTGATCGTGAGTGACATAAATTGTCGTTATTCCTAATTGTTGATGTAGTTGTTTTAATTCTGCTCTGGTATCATCTCGCAATTGAGTATCTAAATTGGATAAGGGTTCATCGAGTAAAAATAATTGTGCTTGACGAGCGATCGCTCTTCCTAATGCTACTCGTTGTTGTTGTCCCCCAGATAATTGTTTGGGTTTGCGGTCTAAAAGGTGATCTAGCGCTAGGGATCTAGCTACAGTTAATACTCTTTCTTGAATGATTTTCGGATCAATTTTCCGCATTTGTAACCCAAAAGCGATGTTTTCGGCTACGGTTTTATGGGGATATAGTGCATAATTTTGGAATACCATAGCTACGTCCCGCGCTCTAGCTGGGATATCATTAACTAAGCGATCGCCTATATATAAATTACCAGATGTGGCAGTTTCTAAACCTGCAATTGTTCGCAAGATGGTTGATTTACCGCAACCAGAAGGGCCAACTAAAACCCAAAATTCCCCATCAGGAATATCTAAGTTAATATCTTCGATGGCGGTGACATTGTTGAATTTTCGCTTAATATTTTCCAGTTTAACTTTTGCCATAGTACAACTTGCTAATAAAAAATACTATCACTTGTTTGTTGTCTTAAGTAGAACGGACTGAATAATTCAAAGTTTGTAGTGAGGAATTTATTCCTCATTTGAGGACTCAAGTCCTCACTACCAAAGCAGCTCATTTTTTTTACATTACTTAATCTACTTTGATTTATTCTCATCTACTTACTTA
>JBJTTJ010000076.1:0-12371 GCA_046080125.1 Cuspidothrix sp. | reverse complement strand
ATCAACCAGTGTTAACTGATTCCCTGCTGTTAACCGCTGTCGCCAGAATTTACCTGGGAAATTATATACCCAATCATCAACCAAGTTGGGTAAAATTAGGACTAGCTGGGGCTACAACGGCCTTAAATTGGGGATGTAATGATATCGGTGGGACATTAATGGAAGAACATATTACCACTATGGCCGGGGCCGTAGGAGGTACTTGTATGGAAGTCCCCACCTTGGAAAATGCCATATCCTCCGTAAATAGACCCTACCAGCAAAGGGATACTTTATATCGCCTGATTAAGACTGAGTGAGAATTCCATCAAATTTCAAGTGGGAATTTTTACCTTTTCATTGATTTTGCTCCTATCTGTTATATACCAATCCAAGATAGGATGGACTTTGATTTACTTGTTTTTTTCACTAAATGGTTATGAAAAGTTATTGGTCGCGTCTACTTTCCCTAGTTTTAGTTGTAGTTATGGGTCTAGTTGGCTGTACTGGCAGTCCTGACAGCTTAACGGGCGATTATCGTCAAGATACCTTAGCTGTAGTTGGTATTTTAAGACAAGCCTTAGAATTAACACCGGATTCTCCTAATAAAGCCGCCCTCCAATCAGAAGCACGCCAAAAAATCAATGACTTTTCCGCCCGTTATCAGCGTAATACTGCCGTTGCTTCACTAAATTCCTTTACAACCATGCGAACTGCCCTCAACTCCCTTGCCGGTCACTACAGTTCCTATCCTAATCGTCCTGTGCCTGAAAAACTTAAAAAACGTCTAGAGGTAGAATTTCAACGGGTAGAAACATCTTTAAAACGTGGTGGTTAAAGCTGATACTGAAAACAGGTGATTGCTAGTACCGCAGTCGGGAATTAAAAATTAAGAAAGCAGATTACACAAGCTTTTGTGAAATTTTTAGTGGTTGATTGACTAAGAATCCTCTTGCCTGTTGCCTTCCTCTCTGGGAAAATTCAGGAATGAAACCGGATGCCTATATAGCGGCTAACAGTACCCAAAAAGTTCTAGACTGGAAGTAAAAGCTTTTCCCTCGCGTGGAGAATCACAATTGTGAAGTTACAGCGGCCGATATTAGTGGGAGGACTAGGACTATCGTTCTCCCTGTGGATGTTAAATAGCTGGCATGATTTAATAGTTCAAGTGGGAGAATTTGGACTTATGAGTGCTTTGGCTATCGGAGGCGGTTTATGGTTATGCAAAAAAAATCTGCCCCAATTGGGTGAACAGCTAAATGATATAATTGTGGAGCGAGCCTCTGTAGAAAAAGCGATCGCTCAAACTCAAGTAATAATTAATCAAGTTGCCCAAGAAGCGCCTGATCATCCTTACCTGACAATATTCTGGGAAAAACTGGCTCAATTGCCTTCAGAACTCAATAGAAAGGAAATTACTGTTGCTGTGACTGGAGGAAAAGCCGTAGGTAAAAGTACGGTTATTCAAGTGCTAAAAAATGCTCAAATATTGTCGAAAATATCCTGGCATTGTCAGGAAACAGCACCTTTATTTTCCGCCTTTGGTGAAAATTCTGATCGAGTAATTTTGTCGGAAATCCAGAAATCTGATTTTGTCTTATTCTTAACAAATGGTGATTTGACAGATTCAGAATTTCAAGTTTTACAACAATTAAAAGCGTCAAAACAGGCGACATTATTGGTTTTCAACAAACAAGACCAGTATCAATCCGATGAACGGGCTACAATTCTCCAATCATTAAAACAGCGCGTGGGGTTAAACGTAGTTGTAACTGCGACTTCTCCCGTACCTGTAAAAGTGCGAAAACATGAACATGATGGTTCTTTCCAAGAATGGATGGAACAACCAACCCCAGATATCCAACAGTTAACCCAACAATTAAGAGAAGTATTCACAAAACAGAGAGAACAGCTAGTTTGTAATACTACAAATCGTCAAGTATTATTACTGACAACTGAAGCTAAAAATTGTTTAAATGGAGTTAGACGCGATCGCTCAACACCCATTATAGAACAATATCAATGGATTGCGGCAGCAGCAGTATTTGCCAATCCCTTACCCGCTTTAGATATTCTGGCCACTGCGGCGATAAATGGGCAAATGGTCATGGATTTAGGTAACATTTATCAACAAAAAATTTCCTTAGAACAAGCACAACAAGTAGCCGGAACTATGGGAAGTTTAATGTTGAAATTAGGGTTAGTGGAACTTTCTACCAAAGCTGTAACTGGTATTCTCAAAACCAACCCTGCTACCTTTATCGCCGGCGGAATCGTAGAAGGAGTTAGTGCTGCTTATCTCACCAGAGTAGCTGGATTAAGTTTAGTGGCATATTTTGAACAGCAAGAAATGGCTTTAGAATCGGGAAATGCCTTAAATCTGGACAAACTGCGCCAAATTTTGGAAACCGTATTCCAGCAAAATCAAAAATTAGCTGTTTTAGAAGCTTTTGTCAAGCAAGGTGTGAAGCGGTTGTTACCACAGGCCAAACCTGTGGAAAGTGTAGCGTAATACCATTTCTTTGTAAAGTTGCATATAATTTACCCCCGGTTTCCCCGTCTCCCCTTACTAAGGCTGTACAGTCTAATCAGGTTGCCTAATAGGGTTTTGATGCCCCCTAACCCCCAATTCTGGGGGGATAAGAATTTCAAAATCCCCCAAGCTTGGGGGATTTAGGAGGCTAAATAATCATAAAACAAAGAGCTTGTCCTAAGTTGACAATTTAAGCGATAAACCTGTACAGATCTATTCTTCATCATAAGCGCCAACCTTAGACTTTTTGGAGTGCTTTTTTTCCCCCTCGACAAACTCTTCCAATGCATAGATATCAGGCCATACAGTTGCACCGTGTTCATAGTTGTCAATGCCGATTTTATCTGCTTCGGGATGAACACGCAGCCTACCAATAGCATTTAGTCCAGCAAACATGACAAAGGCAAAGACAATAGTAAACAATGATATTGCAATTATGCCTAAAATCTGTACACCGAGTAAATCAAAACCACCACCTAGTAATAGACCGGCTTTTTTATTCAAAGTCAATTCAGGCTGACCTAAAAAGCCTACTGCCAATGTACCCATCATGCCATTAATACCATGAACTGCAAAAGCTCCCACAGGGTCATCAACTTTGCAACTTTCAATAATATCAACGCCCCAAACCACTAAAATTCCCCCAGTTAAGCCGATTACAACCGCCGACCAAGGTGCTACAAACGCACAACCTGCGGTAATACCTACCAAACCGGCTAAAGAACCATTCAGACAATAGACTAAATCCCATTTACCTGAACGTTGGTATTGATAAAACATTGCTGCCAAGGACCCAGCACCAGCACCAAGGGTAGTATTGAGGGTAATTAAACCAATTAAACCAGGATTAGCAGTACCTAGAGTTGAACCGGAGTTAAAACCGTACCAACCAAACCAGAGAATCATTGTTCCCAAAGCCGCTAAACCTAAATTATGGGCATCAGGAAGTTTTCCCCAAGGAGTACGTCCGGGTCGAGGACCGAGTAAATAAGCACCTACTAAAGCTGTCCAACCGCCAACGGTGTGAACTACCGCACTACCGGCAAAATCATGAAAAGACATTTTTGCTAACCAGCCACCAGAGTTCCACACCCAATGGACAACCACAGGATAGCTAAATGCGGCCATAATGGCACTGTAAATTAAATCACCAACAAAGTCCGTTCTCCCCGCCATAGACCCGGTAGTAATTGTACTGGCAGTAGCCGCAAAAGCAAACTGGAAGAAGAACAAGGTATAAGCATTGAGTCCAGAGGCAATTCCTGGTACACCACCATTGGTAAAAACACCGTTAATTGGTAGTTGACTGAGGAAAAAAGTGTCTGTACCAATAAATCCACCGGCACTTGTACCAAAGGCAATGCCAAAGCCCACACCCCACCAAATTAAAATTGTGACGGCCGCATCAATAAAGTTTTCCAATAGGGCGTTAACTACCCCTTTTTGGCGTAGTAAACCTGCCTCCAACATGGAAAAACCAGTCTGCATGAAGAATATTAAAAAGCCTGTGAGTAGTACCCAGGTAGTATCAATGGAAATTTGTAATTGTTTAGTAGTTGCGTCTAAGGATTCTAGTGTCACAGGGTCTGCGGCCTGGACAACTGTAGGTGCGAAAATTGCCAACACCATTGAACCTATAGCTAGTGCTAGAAGACGATATAAGGGACGAATAGGTTTACTAATTACTGTTTTCTTCCCTCGGAAAGCTGTATTAATTTTGTTCATTAACTGACCTGATGAAATTGAGTTAATTTAGGGTCTTTGTCTTATTTTTACTTCCGAACCCCAGTAATAAAATATAAACACGAGTATGATTTATGGTTCTGTAATACATGATACAAATTCGTAAATTACACCAGGTACTTCGTCATGATTGGTGTTGTTCTATTTGTGATGAGGCCAAAAAGACTGTTAAACCCTTGAGTGGTTGCTAAAAGTTGGCAAAAAAAGAGAGTGGGAGGAGGCATTACCAAGCGCCTTTCACTCCCACTCTACCATTTGCTGCTGAAGCGATTAGGAATTTATTTATACAGGCGAAACCAGTTAATTAGGGGGGTAATTTGCAGGTTAACGATAACGCCTATATTTAGCAGGTATTCCTATGCAGCAAATACTAATACTATTGATTTTTTTTAGACAGTTAGTTGCTAATTGATGTTGTCTCTTAACAACTCCCTTGTTTTTCCTTGTCTAATATAATTTAGCCTAGTTGATTTGATGATGGTTGCCAATTTGGCATTTTTTTAAAATTTTTAATTGTTCATTACTAACAGTTTTTTAGCTATATTTTTCGAGAATAATTAATAGGGGGTCGCACCCATCATCCCCGATTTAACTTAGTTTTACGGATTTGCCAGGGATTTAATTTCTGGCAATAAAACTGATTTTACAATATTTTGATCATGCAAAATCAAGGTTTTTAGGATGAGGGGTGAAACCCTTTATTATTAACTAGAAGGTAATAAGTCAGATGTATAGCGAACGCCATGTCGCCCTATAAGCAACAAAGATATTTCACTTCCTGTCCTTTGCCATCTCCTTAGATGCTTAAGCCCATACCTCCAGAGGCAAAATCAGCAACAGTTTGATGAGAAAGTTCATGACTGGCTATGTCCACCAACATTGCTAAGGGTAGGGTGAGATGATTTGCACCGGCTTGAAGAGAGGCGGCCGCCTCTGCTGGTGACTTGATACTAGCTGCTAAAATTTCCACGTTACTACCCTGGAGAATGGTGGCCATGTCTTTAAGTAAGCCAATACCGTCTCCTAGTAGGCGTGTAGCACGATTAACATAGGCGATCGCAATTTTTGCCCCTGCTTCCCTAGCTACGGCGGCTTGTGTGGGGCTGTAAATACCAGTGACGGAACAGGTGATCTCTGGGCAAAGGGTGGCTACAACCTCAAATCCTAAAGGTGTGGCGGGGATTTTGAGAATAGTTTGATCACCCATAATTTCCCAGGCTTTTTTGCCTTCCATGACCATTGTTTTATAGTCACCGGCTAGGAGTTGATAATATACCGGACCTGATGTTAAAGAGGCCAATTTTTCCAGGATGGTTTCTGGTGGGGTGTTGGCTTGTGCTAATAATGTGGGGTTGGTGGTGATACCTTTTACCCAACCCCAATGTTTAACTATTTCGGCTTCGGCAACAATAGCTGAATCTAAATAAAGTGCCATACTAATTCTGATTAATTCTTACCAGGATTAATTTAGCCAAAAAGTGAGATACTACAACAAAATTATTTTACATTTTCAAATCGGAACATGGATAAAGTACAACTGTTTGGAATGCCCTCGGAAAAAGGACGATGGCTATTCATACCTCTAAGTATTACTGTTTTACTTTGCTTAGGTACAGTTTATTCTTGGAGTATTTTTAGAAAACCCTTGGAAAAACTTCTGAATGTGGGTGCAACCGATAGCCTATTACCATTTACGGTGCTGTTGGTAGTATTTGCGATTTTAATGCCCATTACTGGCTTTTACATTAATCGTTTTGATACTCGTTTGATTACGGGCGCGGGTGGGTTAATTACGGCAGTAGGTTATATTCTCTCTAGTTTGGGTGGCAATATTCCCACATTAACTATTACCTATGGTGTGATTGCTGGTATGGGTGTGGGTATTGCTTACGGTGTACCCTTGGCTGTGGTAGCTAAGTGGTTTCCCGATAAAAAAGGTTTGGCTGTTGGTGCTACTGTAATTGGTTTTGGCTTATCCCCTTTAATTACTGCACCTTTGGCCAAGTTTCTGATAGATAGTTTTGGCGTTAAACAAACTTTTGTAATTTTAGGTATTGCTTTTGCAGCTATTATTACAGCTATTTCCTCCGTCTTGACCACTCCTCCTCCGGGATGGCAACCAGAAGGATGGACTCCACCTGTATCTGTTGAGGCCAATTCTGACAGGACAGGTGGACAATCAATTCTGCAAACTTCCAGTTTTTATGGCTTGTGGTTGTGCTATACCATTGGTTCTTTTGCGGGACTGGCAGCGATTGGTATTTCTAGTCCTCTGGCCCAGGAAATTATTAAGTTAGATGCGGCTACAGCGGCAAGTACGGTTTCTCTGTTCGCTATTTTTAATGGTGCAGGACGTTTGTTTTTTGGTTGGTTCACGGATAAATTTACGCCAAAGATGGGGGCTATTGTTTCTTTTGTTTTAATTTTAATTGCCTCGATTATGATGCTAAGTGCGGGTGAGGGCAGTGTATTAACTTATGTAGTTGCTTTTTCCCTATTTTACTTGGCTTTAGGAGGTTGGTTAGCGATCGCTCCTACTTCTACTTTAATCATGTTTCGTTCACAAGACTATGGTAAAAACTACGGTATTGTCTTCACTGCCTACGGTATGGGGGCTTTGGGTGGAACTTTATTAGCTGGGAAAATTAGGGACATTTTCGGCAGTTACACCAATTTCTTTTACCCAACTGCGGGACTAGCAATTGTAGGAATTATTGTGGCTGTATTCATGCTGAAACGCACTGCCGCCAATGCTGATTCAGTAACATAATTTGTGCTTTGATCACATTCCCTCTGCCCTTATGTTACTTACATAATTCAGAGGGTTTTCCCTATAATTATACACAATTTATAATTATTTTAAGATTTATAAATAAGTGGACATGAGATAACCAAAATGTGTGAGAAAAATAAAATAGGAGTCCTATATATAAAGATCGTGTGTTCAGTTACAGTTATGATCCCACTAATTAAGCAAGAATAGGAATTGTGGAATTAAATTCAAATTCCTACATTCTTTTTGATAACTGATATCTGGGCATTGATATAAATTTTATGCTGCGGTTTTATGAAACCTCGAATTATTGTTTGTGGCTTAGGGCGGACAGGATATAAAATATTTCGGTTACTCAGACAACAGGGAGCTTTAGTAGTAGGTATTCACCGTAAACCTATTTCTAGTGAAACTGGCAATAATGTGATTATTGGTGAATTACAAGCAGCCTCTACTTTGGAAGCAGCAGGAATTACAGAAGCCCATACTTTAGTTATTGCTACCTCTGATGATGCCACAAATTTGTCAATTATGATGCAAGCACGGGTGCTTAATCCCCAAATTCGGATTATTAATAGATTTTATAATACAAATTTAGGGGAACGTTTGGATCAAACTTTGTCCAATCATTTAAGTATGAGTGTGGTTGGTTTGGCATCGCCAGTTTTTACCTGTGCGGCTTTAGGAAATAAGGCCATTGGCCAAATTAAATTACTTGACCAGATTTGGCCAATTCATGAAGAATATATTCATGAAAATCATCCTTGGCAAGATCGGAAACTCAGTGATTTATGGGAAGAACCGACGCGGATGTTGATTTATTATCTACCGACCCAAGGGAAAATGAATTTGGTTTCGGCGGTATTATCAGATCAAAAATTAAGAGTGGGCGATCGCTTAATTATCGGCACTCAACCCCGCACTCGTCAACCCCGTAAATCATTATTCCGTAAATTTCTGAAAATATTATCTAATATTAGAGAGTTTCGTAAACACGCCCAATCAGTGATTGGCATGGCTATGGCTTTATTAGTCATTATTTTACTATCTACATTTACCTACGTTGGCAGTAAACATAATATCTCTTTGATTGATGCTTTATATTTTGCTGTGGGCATGATTACCGGGGCTGGTGGTAATGATAAAGTTGTGGAAAATGCACCAGACAGTATTAAATTATTTACCGTTGTGATTATGTTGATTGGGGCGGCGGTAATTGGGATTTGGTATGCTATGCTCACAGACTTTATCCTTGGTAGTCGCTTAAAGCAATTTTTGGATGCCGCCAGAATCCCCCAACAGCACCATTATATTGTCTGTGGTTTAAGTGGTATTGGCATCAAAATCATTCAACAACTCCATCTAACTGGCCATGAAGTCGTAGTCATTGAAACCGATGCTAATAATAGATATGTCACCACTGCTAGGGGAATGAGTATTCCTGTGATCCTTGCTGATGCTAGTTTTCGCGCTACTTTATACTCTAGTAATATTAATATGGCCGCCGCCGTTTTAGCTGTGACAAGTAATGATGCTAGTAATTTAGAAATTGCCCTCAAAGCAAAGGCCTTAGCCCCTGATATTCCCGTAATTGTTAATTACACAGATCCGGATTTTGCTGGCATCGCACAACAGGTATTTGATTTTGAAGCTGTACTTAGCCCCGCAGAACTCGCCGCCCCTGCTTTTGCGGCCGCTGCCTTGGGTGGGAGAATTATTGGTAATGGGATGATTGCGGGCAGTTTATGGGTGGCTTTTGCAACTGTAATTACACCTATACACCCTTTTTGCGATGAGTGGGTGAAAGATGTGGCTAAATCTGCTGATTTTGTGCCTTTATATGTGGAGATAAACCACGAAACTGTTCAAGGTTGGGATTTATTGGAAACTATTCTTGCCCCTGGTGATGTTCTTTATTTAACTATGCCCGCCAATCGTTTAAATCAGTTATGGCGAGAAGAAAACCCAGGTATTATACGATAGTTCTTCCTTATCGAAAATTACTATATCATATTTATCGGCGTAAGTCAATACCCTAACCCATTTTATGGGAAATTTTTTGTCTGAATCACGATATCCGGGATTTGAGGATTGTCGGGATGGAATCTAGTTTAGATCTTGTTTCCTGTTACAATTGATGTTCAGCAGGAGTTTTTTAAATTTTGCATTTTTATCTGCTTTTACATTCATCAATCAAGAGTATAGTGTCAATTCAAGAACATCAAATTAACGTAGATTCCCTAGAATGGTTTTATAGAGAAGCTGAACCAAGGGGTAGGACTGACTTGCTGCCTGTATTATTTTTACATGGGATAGTGGCACAAAGTTATAGTTGGAGAAATATTTTACCGAGTATAGCAGCACAAGGGAATAGAGCGATCGCCCCTGATTGGATTGGTTATGGATTTTCTGGGAAACCGGAAAAACAAGATTTTGCTTATACTCCCGATGGATTCATAACAGCTTTAGAAGGATTTATTAAAGCTTTAGAATTAGAAAAATTTTCCTTAGTTGTGCAAGGATTTTTAGGTTCAGTGGGATTACAATATGCCTTACGTCATCCTGAAAAAGTTGCCAACATTGCCATTTTAAATACACCTATTGGTACATCTGCAAAAATACCCTGGAAAATCAAACAAATGGGATTACCTTTCGCAGGAGATATGATTACTCAAGATCCCTTATTAGTGGATAGAACTTTAGAAGGTGGGAGTCGTTACCGTATTGAAGATCAAGATTTAGATATTTATAGAAAACCATTTTTAAAAAGTTCTGCACCTGGGAGAAGTTTACTAGCGACAGTGCGTAACTTACAACTAGAAAAGGCGATGCTAGAAATAGAAAATGGATTTAAAGAATGGCAACAACCTATTTTAGTCCAATGGGGAATGATTGATCCTTGGTTATCTGTAGATATGGCGGATAATTTTGTTAACTCTGTCAGTAATGGTGAAATTATCAAATTGAATAATGTGGGACATTATCCCCAAGAACATTATCATCAGGTAATTTTAGAGGATTTATTACCATTTGTCCGGCGTTCAGAGTGAAGTAGGAATAGTTCAAGTTCAAATATTTTCCATAAAAGTTATGTTTAGTTTTATGACTGGTGCTTTTATGGTAAAAAAATACAAATTCTCGAATTTTTCAGACATAATTAATGAATCATATTCGTAGATTCTTTTCCAGAATCTAGAGTTTTTATATAAATTAGAAACTTACTATTTTTCCAGATTGGATAGTATTTGTGCCAATGGCGTTGCAATATGTTAGAATCATGGCAAAATATGACAACTATTCAAAGTTAATTTGACATAATTTTGTCTTTTGTCAAGTTGAAAGCTAAAATCTAGATTTTTTTGGAGTTTTTATGACAACCTCACAGGAGAGGATTATCCCGACGGATTTACGAGGTGAAATGTCGCGGTCTTATCTAGAATACGCCATGAGTGTGATTGTAGGTCGGGCGCTGCCAGATGCTAGGGATGGACTCAAACCTGTGCATCGTCGCATTTTGTATGCCATGCACGAACTGGGTTTAGTACATGATCGCCCCTTTAGAAAATGCGCCCGGGTAGTGGGGGAGGTGTTGGGTAAATATCATCCCCATGGTGACACGGCGGTATATGATGCCCTAGTGCGGATGGCACAGGATTTTTCCATGCGATCGCCCCTTATTAACGGACATGGTAACTTTGGTTCGGTAGATAATGATCCACCGGCGGCAATGCGGTACACAGAATGTCGTTTGCAAGCATTAACCAGTAATGCTCTTCTTCAAGATATCGAAGCGGAGACAGTAGATTTTGCAGATAATTTCGATGGTTCGCAACAAGAACCCACAGTTTTACCATCCCGCATACCCCAACTATTGCTAAATGGTTCTTCAGGAATTGCGGTCGGAATGGCCACCAATATTCCTCCCCACAACTTAGGAGAATTAATTGATGGGTTAGTGGCCCTAATTCATAATCCCGAAATAACTGATGTTCAGTTAATGCAGTATATTCACGGACCAGACTTCCCAACCGGGGCGCAGGTTTTGGGAGTCAGTGGCATTAAAGAAGCTTACACCACAGGACGGGGTTCAATTACCATGCGTGGTGTGGCCAATATTGAAACCATTGAACAACGCAACCGCCCAGATCGGGAAGCAATTATCATTACAGAATTACCCTACCAAACCAACAAAGCGGCATTAATTGAAAAAATTGCCGAATTGGTGAATGATAAGAAAATAGATGGGATTGCAGATATCCGAGATGAGAGCGATCGGGATGGGATGCGAATTGTCATCGAATTAAAACGGGATGCCTATCCCCGCGTAGTTTTAAACAATCTTTATAAACAAACCCCTCTCCAGTCCAACTTCGGGGCGAATATGTTGGCCTTAGTCAACGGTGAACCCCATACCCTCACCATCAAACAATTCCTTAGAGTGTTCCTGGACTTCAGGATTCTGTGCATTGAACGCCGTACCCGCTACGAACTTCGCAAAGCAGAAGAAAGGGATCACCTCCTGCAAGGATTATTAATTGCCCTATCCCAATTAGATGCAATTATTAATTTAATTCGTCAGGCACCGGACGCACCCACCGCAAAAGGTGAATTAATCACCACCTACGGACTTTCCGAAGTGCAAGCAGACGCGATTTTACAAATGCAACTGCGGAGATTAACAGCCTTAGAAGCGGATAAAATTCGCCTTGAACACGAAGAATTGCAAGTAAAAATTGCCGACTTAATGGATATTCTCGCCAGACGGGAACGGGTGCTAGAAATAATTGAAAATGAAATTGGTCAAATTAAAACTAGCTTTGCTACACCCCGACGGACAGTAATTACCCATGGAGAAGGAGAGATAGATGATATTGACCTCATTGCCAATGAAAAAGCAATTATTCTCCTCACCGAGCAAGGTTACATCAAACGGATGCCCGTTAATACCTTTGAATCTCAAAACCGGGCTACTAGGGGTAAAGCCGGTGCTAAAGTTAAAGATGATGATACCATCGAACATTTTTTAACCTGCTGTGATCATGATAGTATTTTATTCTTTAGCGATCGCGGAGTTGTCTACTCACTCAAAGCCTATCAAATACCCGTAAGTTCGCGCACCAGTCGAGGGACACCCATAGTCCAAATGTTACCCATTCCCAAGGAAGAGAAAATCACTTCTATTGTCCCCGTAGACGAATTTAGTAGCGAAGAATATCTTGTGATGCTCACCAAAGGCGGTAACATCAAAAAAACCGCACTAGAAGCATTTAGCCACATTCGCGCCAACGGACTCATTGCCATATCCTTAGAAGAAGGTGACCAACTACGCTGGGTGAGAAGAGC
>JBJTTJ010000075.1:0-31868 GCA_046080125.1 Cuspidothrix sp. | reverse complement strand
TATTAATAGTCTACAAATATTACAATTATTATCAAAATTAAATATTTTCTCTACCCAATGGTAGAATCAACACATACCCAAGAAATACTAAATAATTAATATTCCGATCACCTGACGAACTTTAACAACATATCCCTTTGTTTGCAATAGACAAGCAGGGGGTTTTTTTGCCTAAATTTATAAATGATACCGGTTGACAATAATAATTATCAATTTATATATCTTAGGGTAGAATGGATTCAAGCCTGATAAATATTAAATATTAAATAGCCCGATTACCCTACCGGACTTTAGCTCCAAACCCTCTTTTGTCATTAATTGACAAGAGAGGTTTTATTATAGCCGATGAATGGATAAAATCCTCGACTTCTGACATAAGTTTACAATTACAGGATAAATAAAAGAAGTTGGGGATCTAATTCATAACTAATTTATAATTCAAATCAAAACTTTTCTAACTATCAACAATAATCCCCCACCAAAGATTAAGATTAAAGTAATTTTTTTACCAGCAACAAGAGCTTGATAGTTACTATGGGCAAATTCTGGCTTTTGACTTTGTTTCCAACTCATTAATGCTGGCATTATTCCCGCCAAAATGGAAACACTAAATGTACCTGTATATTCTAAAGCATGAAAAAAAATAGTAGGATTAAATGTTCCTAAACCTAGGGGTGGCAGCAACACTAAAGCATAAAGAGGTAAACGGGAAATTTCCTTTCTAGTAATTACAAAAATATCTTTAAAACAGTCTACTAAACCATAAGTAATACCGATGAATGATGTAATAAGTGCAAATTCAGAAAAAATTGCCAATAACATAGCGAACCAATCTCCATCGCTACCAGTTCGCAGCATTTGTAATGGATCAAATACTTGCTCATTTACTCCAATATGTTGTAAGATATCTGGAGTAATATAACCTAAAATAACGGTATTCCAAGCCAAATACATAAGTAGTGGAATCGAAGAACCAATAACAATAGATTGACGAATTTTAGGAGCATCTCCTTCCAATTCAGTTACAACAAATGGGATAATACAGTGAAAAAACATCGCCACAGATATAACAGCAATAGAACTACCAATCTCTTGCCAGTTTTGTACTAACAATTGCGAGGGTTGGAATTGCCTGACTCCAAATAATAATAATCCCACAAAACTCATTAGTAAAATCGTAATAAATATGCCATTTATTTTTTCAATTAACTTGTTGCTTCCCCAATACATCAGACTACCAAATAGTAGAAAAAAACTAATTGTTCCTACCCATTGAGGTACAATATTTTCTAAATTCCAAGTTTGATTAACTGTTGTTGTTAATACTTCTCCACCTCCAGTCATATATGCTACTAAGAGAGCATAGTGGTTAAATATATAGGCAATGCCGGCAATTCTCGCTCCAACTTTACCAAGAATCTTTTCTATGATTGCTAATAAACCTATATGGGTAATTCCTTCCACTCTCATGAGATTAATGGTCAACTCCGCAATTAATAAACCGGAGATTAAAGTATATAACCAGACACCAATTAATAAAATTGTAGAAGGGATAATTCCAGATGGCAAAGTTACCGCAGGTAATCCGAGAATTCCTGCACCAATAGTAGTTCCCACAATTAAAGCTATATTTCCTGATACACTACCTGGTTGGTGCTGGTATTTATTATCCTCAAATTTAATATGAGAAAATAATCGGGTTACTGGTTGTTGATTTACTGTTTCTTGTTCGCTCATTTTCTGTTTGAGTATAAAAAATCTGAAGATAATTTCCTAGTTAGGACTTGAGTCATCAAATGAGGAATAAATTCCTCACTACACATTTATTTACACAAATCTTTTGGTAAACTCACACATCAAGTCTACTCTGCCTTTACGTAACATGGCAGGATCTAGTCTTTCCGTTGTATTGCAAGTCATTAATACTACTAATCTTTGTTGAATTTGAATCCCAGATTCATCAATTACGCTTTGGTATAATGTACCATCTAATAGGGCTAAAATATGCTCAGTTTTGTTGTTATATTGTGCTACTTCTGAAGCCCGATCTTGAGCTAAATTATCAGCTTCATTGATAATAATACAAATCTTTTCTAAATATGTTGGTGGCACAAAGTTAGCAATGGCATCATGATCCAAAATGAAAATAACATATCCTAAAGGAACAAGAATTTCTTTAGCAACACTTTGTGTCCATGCTGTTTTCCCTGTTCCCGGTGCGCCATGTACTACGACTGCTAACTGATTTTGATCTAAAATAGTTTGTTGCACTATATCAGTAAAATCTTGGATTTCTTGGGGGAATGTGCGTAATGGATACTGACTATGAACTTTACCCACACGACTTTGATATCCACTCAGCATGACTGCTAAATCATAGGTGGCTTTATTAATTAATGGCTTCATGTTTTTGGCCATTAAAGTATAATTTCTTCTACCTCTTTCGTAGGCTTCTATTTGCAACCAAATGTCATGTTCTGACCAGTAGGCATAAACTGTATTAACTACATCTAATCTTTCCCAACTAACGAATTTTTCCACTGGGAAATAAAAGTCTCTTTCTGAGTAATATTGAGTGATAATATCAGGACTTTTTAATATTCCTAAAACTCTGAGAACGGTAATTTCTTGCAGCAGATTTAGTACATAATCAATAGGGATACTATTGCGGCTGACAAATTGGACAAGAGGTGTTTCTGTGCTCAAATAGTCTTTATGCCGATGTTCGGGGGTCAGCATATCTGGTGTGATATAATTCCAAAATTTCTGAAATTCACTCCGGGTATAATCTGATGCCAAGTTTAATATATTTGCCCACCAAGAATACTCTTTTCGCGCTAAGGCATCAGCATAATAACTGGCTAGATTGATACTTTTCTGGGTGAGTTCCTGGGTATCATGGAATAAAATTCTGCCGAAATATTCCCAGTCAAAATCTCTGTGAAATGGTCGCCAGCCGCTAGACAATAAGTTTTGACAGTTTTTATTACTGTTGTTGTCGTTAGTTCGGAAATAGTCAAAATCCATAGTCAAATCATTCTCTGCTGAAACAGGCAATAATACACAACTTTTTGCTGATCTTTACTGATGTAACATACTATATTACACAAAAAGAAGTTATGTCAACTATTGTACTTATTATTTGGCGGTTTGAGCAATTTTCTTCCGGCTGATTAAACCTGTCAGTTCTTGAGTATTGAATCTAAATCTCATCCCTTTTCTATTTAAAGTGTAGTAATTTCTAAAAAATATTAAGTATTGTTGAGATAAATATAGGACTATTACTTAATACGGAGGGTACAATGGTCTCAAAAATCTGGATACTGTAGGTATTGATTACTCTATAATACTTGAATCTAGGGATTTTTAGTTTGTTGCTGTTTGTAAATAAATTTCTTGACAATTTTGCATATAATCAAAATATAGCAGAAGGCAGGAGGTAAAACACCCTTGATGTTTGGATTTTGGTTGTCCTCTTTCTGTATATCTGGTAAAGGTATTGGACGGGATACTGTTCTGTTGCAATTGGTGAGGAGTAACAACCAAGGAAGACTGACATATTAGTCTATTTTTTGGTGCATAAAGGTAGCTACTCCCTATTAACTACTGTGGAGAGGAAATGCATTTAAAACATTCATTTATCAGTGATAAAACGAATAAAAAACGTCAACAACCCTTAGTTTTGGTGGTGGAAGATAATGATGATAGTTTATTGTTAATGAGTTATGCTTTAGACTTATTTGGTTGTCACGCTATTTGTCAGAACGAAAGCTCAAGAACAATATTTTTGGCTAAGGAATATCAACCAGATTTGATTTTATTAGACATTTTTCTGCCAGGAATGAATGGGTTAGATGTTATTCAATATCTTAGGCAAGAATCTTTAACTTGTCATATACCTGTGGTAGCTGTGACGGTTTTAACAGGGAATGAGCAGAAAAAATCTATTCTTGAGGCTGGATTTGATGATTATATCTGTAAACCTTATCTAATTGAAGAATTTGAAGTAATTATCCGGCGTTTATTAGGTAAAAAATTTGATCAGCTATGTTCAGTTTGATAAATCCCTGGGGATCTACAGTCTGTTGCCTTCTCCTTCCTGCTTCCTGCTATGTATTGAGTTGATTGTTGGGAGTTTGACGCGGAAGATACTACCTTGACCCAGTTCTGATGAAAGTGATATTGTCCCTCCATGTGCTTCGACAATACGTTGGGAAAGGTGTAGTCCTAAACCACTACCAGATTTTTTATTTCTACCCGGGCGAAATCTTTCAAAAATAGTTGCTTGATCTGCCGATGCTATACCATAACCGGTATCTTGAAACTCAATTATGACTTCATCGGTGTGATGTGTGGGGGTTGAGGTGGTTAAAATTCGGATGGTGATACTACCAACATCAGTAAATTTAATGGCATTAGCGATTAAGTTGTGGAATACTCTTCGTAGTTCTAGGCGATCGCCATTAACAATTTTCGCTTGGTTTTCTGTAGTAATCTCTAATTTGAGAATCAGGTTTTTCTCTTCTGCTAGGGGAGTTAATTCACTGACTACTTCGGTTGCAATGGTGGTTAAATCGCAGGGTAGATAGTTGAGGTTTTTTTTACCGGCTTCAAAGCGATACACTTCTAATAAGGTATTCACCATTTCTAGGAGATTTTGATTACTGCGAATCATCACCTGAATTGCTTGTTTCATTTCTGGGGAGATATCACCAAAGACTTCTTGGCAAAATAAATTCAGCATTCGATCAGCGGCTACTAGGGGAGTACGTAAATCATGGGTGAGACGAGAAACAAAGTCTTCTCTCTGTTGACTCATTTTGTGCTGTTCGTCAATGCTGTGCTTTAATCTTAGGAGCGATCGCACTCTTGCTAATAGTTCTTCTGTGTCAAAGGGTTTCCGAATAAAATCATCAGCACCAGCATCTAAACCCACAACTACACTAGGTTCATGAAAGGCCGTCAGTAACAAAATAGGAATATAGTTAAACTGTGGATTATTGCGAATTCTACGTGCGACTTCATAACCATTTATTCCTGGCATCATCACATCTAAAATAATTAGATCCGGTGGGAATTGGGAGACTTTTTCTAATGCTATTTCTCCATTATTTGCTGACTCTACATGATATCCTTCGCTCTCTAACAGTGTTTCCACTAAAATTAGATTGTCTGCGGTATCATCAACTGATAAAATTCGGTCTTTCTTGACAGTAGACATACATTTTGATTATTTATAGTTGTAGATGCGAATAACTTGTTGATTGTTTCGGCTACGCTCAACATAAAGTTTGATTTCCAGGTGATGCAGCATATAAACTATGATGATGGTGGCTAAAAACTACAGGATCATGATCTAAATCTCCTTTAAAGTTGACTTTCCGTGGTAATTCTATTGTAAACATTGAACCAACCCCTAGTTGACTTTCAATGTATATTTTTCCTCCCATTATTCTGACTAATGAATCAATTATAGCCAAACCTAAACCTGTACCAGAATATTTGCGGCTTAGTCCTTGATCAACTTGATGAAAGGCTGTAAAAATACTTTTGATATCTTGAGAAGCAATACCAATTCCTGTATCTTTGACAGTAATTTTAACCTGGTTTTCCGATATTTCGGTAATTTCTACCCAAATATTTCCAGTTTCGGTAAATTTAATGGCATTGGTGATCAAATTAACCAGAATCTGCCGTAATTTAGTAGCATCATTAAATACTATTGCATCATGTAAATCTGTTTTTACTATTAAAGATAAATTTTTTGCTTGTGCTAAAGAACTAGTTTCTTGAACAGAATAACTAACAAGTTTTTGTATATCTAATAATTCTGGCTTAAGTTGTGATTCTCCCGCTTCTAAATGACAAAATTCTAGAATTGCATTGATTTTCATTAACAGATTTTTACCATTACTGAGAATCTTTTCTATCATATTTAATTGTTGATTGGTTAACTGACCAAATTTAGGCCGTAACAGAATTTGGGAAAATCCAATAATAGCATTCATGGGGGTTATTAATTCATGGGATATAGTTGCTAAAAATAGGGATTTTAATTTGGATGTTTCTAATATTGCTATTTTTTGTTTTTGTAATGCCAATTCTTGATTCTGTACAACTAGCTGTTTTTGAGTTGCTTGAAGTTGCTGATTAAGCAAATCTATCGCCATTTGGTTCTGATGGATGTGGATTGCTCTGCGTAAAATTTGAGCTATGGTTTCTGGAGATAATGTGGACTTAATAAAATATTCACTAGCACCTGCATTTATACATTTTTCTGCTATGGCAGTGTTACCCGCATCTACGAGGATAACTAGAGGAACTTTAATACCTGAACTGTGGATTTTCTGGATAAATTTTAAGCAATCTTCGTTTCCTGAATGATGGTCGAGAAATACACAGTCATAGTGATTTTTGATGAGAACACAGAACCCATGATTTCTGTCTTCAACTTCATTAAGTTCTATCTTCATATCTGTTTCGTCCAGAGATAACCTAAGTTTGATTCGGTCTATCTTGTCATCTGCTACAACTAAAATTTTTAATGTCTCTTCCATCGCTTTTTATGTTCGCTGTTAAATATAGACTGATATTCAGCATTCCTGTTTTACACTTGATTAGTTATTAATTGTTTCCATAAATTATCAATTGATCGCAGGAATTTGGGGATATGGGTATGAACGATTGCTATAGATGAATACTTACATACATTATACAAAGAATAATGATGATTGTCCGCTCAGAATATAACTACTAAAAATATGGTTAAATATTTCTAGCTTAGTCATGCTTACGGATTATATAGGGTAAATTGATCACCTGATTCGATAATTTTCATAAATTTGGTTTTTTGCCAGTTTCCAGGCTGATTTTTTATGGATTTCCTGAGTTTTTTATGGTTTTCAATGATCAGTTAATTGAGGATAAAAGTAAAATAAAATACTTGATCCAGTTGAAAACATTGTAAATGAGTTACTGATTAACTGTCCTCATCCATTAGTGAGAGTTGCATGGAAACATTGTCTACCAACGGCTTGTCAGTTCTACTGAAATAATGGTAATAACAGACAAATGAAATCCCTTGGGTTATCAGTGCCAATACGATGTAATAGTAGCAAGAGACAAAGGATAGGACATTTTAGCATTAGTTATGTTTTATGATCACAGAATTGCAAAAAAAAATCAATGTCACAATTTACCGAATCAGAATTTACTGAATGAGTGTGTTTGATAAAACCGTAGATCATCAAGACAATAGTCATTTGTGCCTCGACCCTAACAAACCTAATTGCTGAATGTTGACAGCTAAATGGTGACGATAAATTCTTTCAATCCATTTAATCAAAGTCACTTTTACACCCCCTGTGATCAAGTTCTCTGCTTTCAAAGTGTTTTCCCGATAATTCCCTTTATATTACCTATTTACTACTATATTGTGTGCATTGTCAAATTTGATGATCATTCTCTCAGGTAATTTCCCTTATTAGTCTAAATAATCTGACTGGTTTTGGGAGAAATTTCTATATATCTTTAGCTAGATTCTTATACCTACGTGAATCGTACAATATGCAATTGCTTCTGTCTAGAGATAGATGTTTGTTAAGCACACAATGATCTACTCTTGGATCGGTAGAACTTAGGCAAAATAGAAGTCAAGTAGGGGTAATTTATGAATTGCCTCTAGGAAAGAATAAGGGTTTCAGTTGCATCATCTCTAAGTCCTAATTGGATAAGTTGGATCAAATTCTTGGCAAAATTTTTAGTTGGTGCGGCTGTATAAAATATGGCTATCTAGTAAAAATCTGATTTATTTACCTTCTAGCAGCCTGATCCCTAAAGGGGGGAAAAGGGAAGATTGAACTTTTGTGACAGTTAATCTTTTCCCAAATCCACTAACAACCCGGAAATTGTTAACCTAGGAGTGTTGTTATAAGGTGTCGCCTATCTAAATTGTTGCTGGAGACAAGGAAACTCTTAACTGGGAACTGACGGCTGAATTTTCTCACTTTACTACAAAGCTGCGTATTGGCTTGTCTTATAGTTTTAAAAACGACTTTAGAAGCAATCGGATTATCAGGGGTATAACAATGAGTGACGTTAGTATTGTGTTAATTGAAGATCATGATTTAACCCGGATGGGACTGAGAACAGAATTACAGTCCCATAGCGGCTTTAAGGTTCTAGGTGAGGCGGCGAATGCAACTCAGGGTTTAAAATTACTGGAAACTACTAAACCAGATGTGGCAGTGATAGATATTGGGTTACCTGATATGGACGGGATTGAATTAACCCGCAAATTTAGACGCTATCAAAGTGAAACAGGACAACCACAGACAAAAATTTTGATTTTGACGATGGATAATACAGAAGATGCGGTTTTGGCGGCTTTTGCGGCGGGGGCAGATTCTTATTATATGAAGGAAACAAGTATTAATAAATTTACGGAAGCTGTACAAGCTACGTTTTGTGGGCATTCTTGGATTGATCCAGCGATCGCTAATTTAGTTCTGCGAAAAATGCGTCAAGATATCCCCAGTGAACATCAAGGGGGACATAAGCCCAAAACTGTCAAAATTGAAGCCTTAGATACAGAATATGAACAAGTTTTAGAGACCTATCCCCTCACCCAACGAGAATTAGAAATTCTAGAACTAATTGTGGCTGGTTGTAGTAATGGACAAATCGCGGAAAAACTATATATCACCGTGGGAACAGTGAAAACTCATGTTCGCAATATTTTAAATAAACTCTGTGCGGATGATCGCACCCAAGCAGCAGTTCGAGCTTTGCGTTCTGGTTTGGTAGTTTAGAGGAGTTACCTCATAAATCTTTCCTGTAAACATTCTGCGATGCGTTGGGATGCACCCGGTTGTCCCATGCGTTCAAGTCCGTTTTCAGCAATCATTTGCAGGAGATCGGGATTTTTGAATAAAGATTGAATGGCCGGGACAACTTGAGAGGGTTGGTCAACTAGGGTGAGAGATAGTCCCAAAAGACGACTTTGGGCTTCAGCAAAAGCGAGGTTATATTGAGGACCTTGACCGGGAATGGCGATCGCTGGTTTTCCCAAACCAATAAACTGTTCTGTGGCAGTTCCCGCCATGGCAATGGCCACATCTCCCCAATGTAAACAGTCATTGTAGGCTGTTTGGGTGACGATAAAATGGGCGTTTTTTTGTTGAAAGACTAAACTTTCAGGGTCATAAATAGGTAGAGGTGATGCCTTACTAGGTTGCCAACCCTGAATCTCCAAGGTTTTGACTAAAATACTACAATCTAAACCAGGAGCGATCGCCCCTAAAAAAATTACTGTTCCGGCAGTATGAAAAACCGAATCCCTCTGTTGTAAACTCGCCATCAGCGCGGACACGGCAATCATCATTGTTTCCCAGTTATTATATGCCTCCGGCGCACGAGAACCGGGCAGCAAGGTAACAATAAACGGGCGCATTACTTCCTGTTGTTGGGCATCACCACGGTAAAATTGTTCGGCAGTAACACTACTTTCTAACCCATCCATCATAGGATTTCCCCCATCCACCACTGGGATAGGCCAGGTTTTTAAAATTTTTGTTGTCAGTGTATCCCTGGGAAACACGGCCTGACAACCTTTACGACTCATTAACCACCTTTCCCAAGGATGGTAAATTGACCCAGAAAAATTTTCCCATCGCCCAGACTTTGACTTTCGCGGTAACAAACCCGCTTGATCACGTACATAATATTCTGATTTAGCTGTACCCACAAAAGCATAATTAGCACCACTGGCCGCTGCAAATAACAAGGGAACAATATCTCCTACTGCTAAAACTGCTTTTGAATTACCTAACTTTGTTTGTAACTTTACCCAACGGCGGATAGATTGAATTTGATTCCAAGTTAGTTGAATCAAACCACCCCGCACATCACGCATCAATTCCCGTCCATCCATATAGATAAAACCACCTGATGGCATAGTTTGTACTTTACCAATCACAGGTATCTCTATATTTTGATAGGCTAGACCTTCACCCACAATTGGTAACGCAAAAATATCTGGTGCAGAAGATAATTTTTGTAGTGCCTGGATAATCCGCACTCCAATGATATCTTCTCCATGACCATTGCTTAAAACTAATAACTGTAAGGGAGAATTAACCATCAGGTTTTTATAAATGTACTTGATTCATATAGCTGTCAGCCAATGGTATCCTTAAAGATGAGGAATTACCAACAATTGATATCACATCTTATATCACATCACATTCCTACCCGACAATTTATCCCCGACTTTGAAAACGCCCTGCCCTGTTCCCTGCCATATCATAAAACCAATCATGATTAATTAATTGTTTTATGGTAAAGTAGCCTAATTTTTAATAAAACATTTCTAGTTCAGCTTTATGTCTAATATCTCCAAAAAACCCAAACGTATTTTATTCCTACACCCCAATTTCCCCGCCCAATTTCGCCATCTAGCCACAACATTAGCCAAAAATGACAATTATCAGGTAGTGTTTGGTACAAACCGTCAGGAAGGCAATATACCAGGTGTATTTAAAGCTATTTATCAACCTTCCCGTGAAGCAGCACCCCAAACCCATCATTATATCCGTAATTTAGAAAATGCTGTGATTACTGGACAAGCTGTATATCGCATTTGTGAAAAACTCAAAGCTGAGGGTTTTATTCCTGATATTGTATATGCCCATTCTGGTTGGGGACCGAGTTTATTTATTAAAGAAGTTTTCCCCAAGGCTGAATTATTATGTTTTTTTGAATGGTTTTATCATGCTAAAGGTTCTGATGCTGATTTTGATCCTAGTGAACCTTTAAATGTTGATGATCAATGTCGTATTAGGGTAAAAAATTCGCCTATTTTATTTGATTTATATAATTGCGATCGCGGACTTTCTCCTACTAATTGGCAGCGTCAACAATTCCCTAAAGAATATCATCATAAAATCACCATTTGTCATGATGGCATTGATACCAAATTTTTCCAACCTCAAGCTAATGCTAAATTAATTTTAGCACGCATTAATCTCGATCTTTCCCATATTCAAGAAATAGTAACTTATGTCGGTAGAGGCATGGAACCCTATCGTGGTTTTCCTCAATTTATGGAAGCAGTAGCATTAATTCAACAACAGCGCCCAAACTGTCATATTGTAGTAGTCGGAGAAGATAGAGTCGCCTATGGTAAAAACCTCCCTAATGGTCAAACCTATAGACAATTAATGTTAGAAAAACTAGATTTAGACCTATCCAGATTACATTTTACCGGGAGACTACCTTATGATGAATATTTGCAAGTTTTACAAGCATCCTCAGCGCATATTTATTTAACTCGTCCTTTTGTATTATCCTGGTCAATGTTAGAAGCAATGTCCACAGGATGTTTATTAATTGCTTCTGATACTGCACCAGTTTTAGAAGTAATTAAAAATGGCAAAAATGGACTATTAGTAGATTTCTTTTCTCCCCAAAAAATAGCAGATAAGGTAAATGAAGCATTAGATAATTCTCAAGATATGATATCTATTCGTAAAGCGGCACGAAAAACAATCATCAGCAATTATGACTTAGATATTCTATTACCAAAACATTTAGATTGGATGTTAGGTAATAAAACTTCTATTAAGTCTCATGGGTTTAGTAAATAGTGATATGGTTTTTGAGGTCAATTTGTGTTCAACTGCATACCGTAATTTACCCTATCTGTCAATAGTTCATTTGTTCTAGCAATCAAATTAGATGATTTTTGCGATATTTCTCTGATTATTTACTACTTTCAAACAACTGCTAATTTATGAAGTTTTGTATTTTTTTTCAATATTGATCTCTGAAACGACTATAAATCAAGACTTTTGAAGATCATCTTTTGAGCATGGTGTAAAATTGACAATAAAGACCCAATTATGAAATTCTCAAATATTCTACCAAATCGCCGAAAGTATTGCAAGCTCGTTTGTTAAATATAATAATTCTCAATTAATTGGTAATAAAATGTTACATAAAATCGCGGTTATATTTGAATATCAAAAGAACTATTGCCTTATATATAATATAAAATTATCATAATTGAAAAACATGATCATATCCCAAGCTATTTAATCAACTTGTCACCGATTAAGATTAATTGCACATATTTTAGATAGGACGATAACTGGGTAATATGTAGCAGGGGCAGAAGATAAAACATCCTTGCCGCTTGGGTTTTGATTGTCGAGTTTATACCTCAAAGATATGCAATCTCATAATATGATATACAAACAAAATCTATGGGTAGGAGTTGGTTTTCAAAAAGGAATTTCCCAGGAATTAATTAATAGTAGTATTAAGAAAGTTTTTGATGAACATGAACTTGTATATGCTCATATAGCTGGGATAGCAACTATTGACAACAAAGCTTCAGAAATTGCTTTACTTAAATTTTGTCAATTAGAAAAATTTCCTTTGAGAACCTTTAGTGCGGAACTGTTAAATCGTGTATTTGTTCCCAATCCTAATCATAATATTATTAAGTTAATGGGAACATCTAGTATTGCGGAGGCATCTGCTATTCTTGCTGCGGGGGAGAGGAGGTCTGAGGAAATTAAATTATTAGTTTCTAAACAGATTTTTCGACTACCAGAAATAGGATTATCATTAACAATAGCGGTGGCAAAAAGTAGTTAAAAATCAGGAAATATGTAATTTGAGGCTTGGTAAAATGCTGCTATATTTAAGAATTGAAAATTTCGCTTTGATTGATCATCTGGAATTGGATTTTAGCCCGGGATTGAATGTGTTAACAGGGGAAACTGGTGCAGGAAAATCAATTATTTTAGATGCCATTGATGCAGTTTTAGGTGGTAAAGTTTCTAGTCGGGTGATTCGGACTGGTGCAAATCGGGCGATAGTAGAAGGAACTTTTAGTGTTACCCCGCCTCTAGGTGATTGGTTGAGTGAGCAGGAAATTGATTTAACAGATGATAATGTTGTGATTATTAGTCGGGAAATTGCTACGACTACCAGTAATATCCGCAGTAGATCACGGGTAAATGGGGTGCTGATAAATCGGCCATTAATGGTAAATTTGCGCGATCGCCTGGTGGAAATTACGGCACAGGGACAAACCCTACAAGTGGGACAATCTGCCCAGGTTCGGGACTGGTTAGATTTATATGGTGGGGATGCGTTGTTAACAAAACGGCAAAATGTAGCCACTGCTTTTAGTTTCTATCAGCAAGCACACCAAACACTAGAGAAACGCCGGATTTCAGAACGGGAAAGATTACAACAATTAGATCTACTCACCTATCAAGTACAAGAATTAGGTGCTGCTAATCTTGATGATCCCCAAGAACTAGAACAATTACATCAAGAAAAAGAACGCCTAAATCATCTGGTGGATTTACAACAAATGAGTTACAAAGTTTATCAAGCTTTGTATCAAGATGATCAGGAAACTCGAACTGCGGCTGATTTATTAGCCGATGGGGAGATGATATTAACTCAGATGGTCGAGTATGATTTCCAACTACAATCTTTATTAGAATTGGTAAGGGATGCGATGGCGGCAGTAATGGAAGTTGGCAGACAAATTAATGCTTATGGGGAAGGTTTAGAGGCAGATCCCCAGAGGTTAGAGGAAGTGGATGAAAGGATACGAGAATTAAAACAAATTTGCCGTAAATATGGACCAACTCTCACGGAAGTCATCGCCTATTATGAACGGATTCAAAACGAATTAGCTGAATTAAATAATAGTGAACAATCCATCGAAACCTTAGAACAACAAGAACAATTATATTTACAAGAACTCCATCAAATTAGTCAGCAATTAAGCAAATTACGGCAGCAAACTGCGGCTAATTTAGAATCGCAGTTATTAGCTGAACTTAAGCCTTTAGCAATGGAGAAAGTTAAATTCCAAGTAGAAATTATTCCTATTTCTCCCACAGCTACAGGTGCGGATAAAATTATTTTTATGTTTAGTCCTAATCCTGGTGAACCTATTCAACCATTAACAGAAATTGCTTCTGGTGGGGAAATGAGTCGTTTTTTACTAGCATTAAAAGCTTGTTTTAATCAAGGTAATGAAGTAGGAACAATGGTATTTGATGAAATTGATGTGGGAGTTTCTGGTAGGGTTGCCCAAGCTATAGCGGAAAAATTGCACCAACTTAGTCGAGGACATCAGGTATTATGTGTAACCCATCAACCTCTAGTTGCAGCTATGGCAGACCGTCATTTTCGCGTTGATAAATTAGTAATTAATAAATCTAGAAATAGTAATGATGAACAGCGCACTGTTGTCAGAGTGACAAGTTTAGATAGTTTAACTACCCGTCGAGAAGAATTGGCACAATTAGCTGGCGGTAAATCTGCAAATGAAGCGATCGCTTTTGCCGAATCTTTATTATTACAAGCTGCTAATCATCGAGAAGGAGGTAAGGTGATTTAGTTTATCTGTTGTATTCCCTACCAATTTAAAACTTTTTTTAATTGGGGAACTAAAGCTCTTAAAGCATTACCACGATGACTAATGGACTTTTTAATATCTGTTGTCATTTGGGCAAAAGTCAATTGTTTTTCTGGTACATAAAAGATGGGATCATAACCGAAACCACCATCACCAGATGGTGCAAATAAAATTTCACCTTCACAAATACCCTCGGATTGAATGATTATTTCTCCTTGAGGATTAGCAACTGCGATCGCACACACAAACTTAGCTTGACGGTTTTTCTCTTCACCTAATTCTGTTAATAATCTGGTAATCCTTTCTGTATCAGAATTACCATAACGGGCAGAATAAACCCCAGGTGCACCATTGAGGGCATCTACGGCTAAACCAGAATCATCTGCTATCGCCCAATTACCCGTAATTTTAGCAATTTCTGAGGCTTTGAGACTGGCATTTTCCGCAAAAGTTACTCCAGTTTCTTCCACCTCTAAATCTTCCGGTTTTAACCTTAATTCCCAACCGGAATCAGCTAGATAAGCTTGCATTTCCCTTAATTTTCCCGGGTTTCCTGTTGCTACTACAAGTATTTTTGTCATTAGTTATATAGCGACTTTTAAAACACCCTCTAACTGTACCATAGTATGTGAATATGAGATCACCTAAATTTGTCAATAATTTATATCATGTCTTGAATCATTTTAACTTATTTGGTGGTGGCTATATCTCTCAAGCTAATCCTATGATTGAGAAAATTTTAATGCTGCTAACATGATTTCAAGCTATAGCAATTACCACAACAATAAACAAGAAACGGGAAAAAGTAGATATTCGAGAAAGAACAATTTCCAGATAAATTGATAGAAATTGGTAATGGCTTGTTTATCTTGTAAATTGACTCCTGTACCTTGCCACCAGAGGACAATAAGAATTAATGTATGGGTAATGATCGCAAAAATAGCATTGATTTTAGCCAGTTGTAATAATGCCACTAAGATCATTCCCCCATAACAAATTGTTAACACCCAAAGTGCGAGATTAAATACCCTTTGTTGTCCGAGTTGGATTGTCAATGTTGTGATATTGTAAGTGCGATCGCCTTCTAAATCAGGAATGTCTTTGAAAATAGCGATCGCAAAGGTAAATAGCAAAATAAACACTGTTAAAACCCAGACCACATTGGGTATGCCTTGGCTTATTTGCACAACAGAGCTAAAATGTAAGAATAATCCTAAATTAACAATTGCTCCCCGCACGGAAAAAATACATAAAGCTGCCCAAAAAGGAAATTGTTTTAACCGAACAGGTGGTAAAGAATAAGCCGTACCAATTACTAAACTAATAGCCACCATTCCTAATAAATATGGTCCAGTTAACCAAGCTAAAACCAAGGCAACAATGCCAGTAACAATCACAATTAACTGCCCTTGTTTCCTGGTAAATTCTCCCGATGCTAATGGTAGATGAGGTTTATTGATTTTATCAATATCAATATCTTCTACCTGGTTCAAACCAACAATATAGATATTGCCACATAAACAAGCAATCCATGTTGCTAATATTTGACCAATGTGAGAAACAGAAAACCCACTAGATGCGACACCTAAAGTAACTAAATATAACCCAAAAATACTCAAACTTGTGCCGATAATTGTATGGGGACGGGAAAATCTCCAAAAGGCAGAAAACCAACTACTGGGAGCAATAGGATAATTGTGTTGATCAAACTGATTCATTTTTGTTCCCTGGTCTATTTTGTCCCGCACAATAATCCAAAGCGAATTAATCCGCTTTGATAACCTCGACGCATTAAACCTAAAGATAATGCCCCCTGAATTGTACTCCAACCTGCCATTAATAAACCGATAAATGCTTGAGGTGTAAAGGCAGAGTCAATGACAACATTCCAAAAAGGCGCGACTGCGGTTGACCAGTCGGCAGTGCGAATATTATTTAATGGTAATTGCCCAGCGATCGCTTCATACTCCGCCAAAGAAATAACATAAGGTAAACAATAGACTCGATAAATGTCTTGTAAATGCTTTTGTTCATCTGCTGTTAGTGGTAACTCATCCGTTGGCCGATGACACCAGGTAACCATAATTAAAGTCCCACCGGGCTTTAACACTCGATAACATTCTTCTAAAAACTTAGTTTTATCTGGCATATGTTCACCGCTTTCCAGTGACCACACTAAATCAAAAGAATCATCCTCAAAGGGCATTTCCTGGGCATTAGCAACCATGAATCTAGTTCTTTGACTCAAATCCATCGCCAAAGACCTTTCTGTGGCTCTAGCGGCTTGTACAGGACTCAATGTAATTCCTGTAGCATTGCCCCCAAACTTATCAGCCAAGTATAAAGAACTACCACCTATACCACAGCCAACATCAAGGATATTTTTCCCACTCCTAACATTTGCCCACTTGAGTAATTCTTCAATCAAATCAATTTGTGCCTGACGGCGTTCTTTCACCTGTTTACCATCTACACCATAATATCCATGGTGCATATGTTCACCCCAAATTTGTTCCCACAAACTGGAGGAAGCGTCGTAAAATTCCTGAATTTGTTTGTAAAGTATTTGACTCATTAATTTATTGATAAAAGGATCACAAGCAACTCAAAAAAACTTATTGATATGCTACCATCTATGTTTTTAATTAGATAGGGATATTTTTACCCCAGGAAAGGGAATATATAAAAATAGCCCAATTGCATAAAATCTCCTCACCTTGAATTACTTATGACTGTTGCTCGGACAATTTGTTTGGGATTTATAGCTGTCATTCTCTTAGGAGCAATTCTTTTGACGATGCCTTTCTCTACCGGCAATGGTCATTGGAATGACCCCATTGTGGCAATATTTACTTCAACTTCCGCAGTTTGTGTCACAGGACTAGCTGTAGTAGATACTGGTACTCAATTTTCCTTTTTAGGTCAATTATTTATTGCCCTATTGGCACAAATTGGTGGTTTAGGTTACATGACAACTACCACCTTTTTAATGTTGTTAATTGGCAGAAAGTTTGACTTGCGACAAAAAGTAGCAATTCAACAAGCTTTAGACCGTCCAGGGATGAGTGGAAGTACGCAAATTATCCGTTCTATTATTGCCACGACCTTATTATTTGAACTCACGGGAGTATTTTTATTAATGTTAGTCTTTGTTCCCGAAAAAGGTTGGCAAGAGGGAACTTGGTTAGCAATTTTTCACAGCGTTAGTGCTTGGAACAATGCTGGATTTAGTCTATTTAAAGACAATTTAATTAGTTATCAATCCTCTCCTCTGGTTATTATAACAATTGGCTGTTTAATCATCTTTGGCGGTATTGGTTATCAGGTAATTTTGGATATGTACTTATGGTTAAGAGATGGCTTTATTTATCAAAGTAGTCGGATTGTTAGAAAGCCGAATTGTTTAATATTCTCCCTAGATTTTAAAGTTGCCACTAGCACAACCTTAATATTGTTATTGGTAGGAACAATTGCTCTTTTATTAATAGAAATTAGAAATGATAGTACCCTTGGAAAATTAAATTTATCTAATCAAATCTTAGCAGCTTGGTTTCAGTCAGTTAGTACCAGAACCGCAGGTTTTAACAGTATTGACATTGGTAAAATGACTAATGCAGGACTATTCATCATGATTGCTTTGATGTTTATTGGTGCAAGTCCTGGAGGTACAGGAGGAGGAATCAAAACCACAACCTTACGAGTGCTGACCAGTTCTACAAAAGCAATTTTACAAGGGAAAGAAGAGGTACTATTATATAATCGTAAAATTGCCGTATCCCTGATTCTAAAAGCTGTGGGTGTGGTGTTTGGTTCACTAGCGACAGTGATTGTTGCCACAGTTTTAATTAGTCTTACTGACCCAGAATTATCCTTTATTCAAATCCTATTTGAAGTAGTATCGGCATTTGGGACAGTGGGACTTTCCACTGGTATTACTGGAACTGTTTCTACCACCGCAAAATTAGTCTTAATTCTGACCATGTACATTGGTCGCGTCGGCATTTTATTATTAATGTCATCCATATTAGGTGATCCTCGTCCTAGCAGAGTTCACTATCCTGAAGAAAATCTCCTTGTTGGATAATTACTCCTCATGTCCTAGTAGGGAAGGGAGTGGGGGGGTTAGGTTTTTAAAAATTATCGGTTTCATCAAGCAGATTCCATTGCTATGAGGTACAAATTTTAATCGTTTTGCTATAATACTTTTCAAACAACCTCTTAGAGGATATTTAAAAAGTAGCCTGTCCTCATATTTACCCCTTAATCTTATCAAGCAGGGAAACTTTAACAATCCAATCCCCTCCCCTTCACAAACGGAAACTGTTGTAAAAACGAGACTTGTTAAGGACAAAATAAAGTATCCTTCGTCTTTCTACCTGTGATGGGATTTATCCCCTGAGCTAATTTACATAGTTTGTTTTGTTCATCCCGACGTAGTAGGACATCGGTAAAATCTGCCCCACTAACTATAGCACCATCAAATCTGGCGTTAGCTGCAAATGCCCCTTCTAAAATAGCGTTGGTTAAATCAGCTTTAATCAGACGAGCGGAGTCTAATGTAGCATTAGTTAAGTTAGCACCCCGCAAATTTGCGGATTCCAGATTAGCTGCAAAGAAGCTGACACCACTTAAATTAGAGTTACTAAAATTACTATAGCGCAGATTAGCTTTACTAAAACTGGAGTCTGTTAAATCCCGTCCTGAAAAATCAGCCTCCACCAAAATTTCCTTGTTATATTCCAATGCTACAGCAGCAGGAACAAAACCTAGCAAGGTGGTGATGCTAATGATTGCCCAAAGTAATAAACTGAGTATGCTTGTGCAATTATGATTTTGAGTATTCATGGTATTGTGAATAAATGGCTAATCCTTCTCCATTTAATTATGCAGATATTGGTAACATAGGTGAAGACCTAGTAGCCAAATGGTTACAATCTACAGGTTGGGAAATTTTACATCGGCGTTTTTGGTCTCGCTGGGGGGAAATTGATATTATTGCCGAATATCAACAAACAATCCTGGCATTTGTAGAAGTCAAAACCCGCAGTTGCGCTAATTGGGATGCAGGCGGAAAAAATGCTATTACTCCCCAAAAACAAGCTAAACTCTGGCAAACAGCAGAAATATTTTTAGCTGAATATCCCCAAAAAGCTGATTATACTTGTCGCTTTGATGTGGCACTTGTTCACTATACAAAACAAAGACCAAAAATCACCGGCGAGGACTTTTTATATCGTTTATCTATGTCTGGATACGAGTTTAATCTGCAACAATACATTGAGGCAGCTTTTCATCTGTAATGAACATCAGAGAAAAATTACTTTTGTGAGTTTAAGAGAGGATATGAATGATATTTAATTGTTTAAGCCAGAGTTTCCGGACAGTAACCTAAGCCTCGGACAAACTGCTGTCTAAATGCCTCAATTTCTTCTCTTTCAGGATTACCATGGGAAACAATAGCTACTTGATAACGACGCATTACATCTATAGGTGCTTGTCCTGCTTCTAAACTCCAGAAAGCCATTTGTACGCGCATTGCTGGTTGATAGCTAATTCCTAATTCATTCAGAAAAGCCCGAAAATCACCATCTTCTTGTTCGGAAACGGGTTTTGTAAATTTAATCCTCACCACCCAACCATCAATTTGATGGATGACGGTAACAAAAGAAAGAGGAATCTCCGGTCTAGTGTGTAAGTGTTGGACAATTCTCAAGGTAAGACTGGCATTTGCTAAATAGTATAGGTATTCCATCATTATTTTTGGCATCAAAGCTAGTTCTACATCTCTATCATCGTTAAGAGAGTAGGTTCCTGGTAGGGTAAAAGCACCCGTCTTTCCATGGGGAGGTTTACCCAATTTAGGGGAAAGGCAACAAGTAGGGGCGAGCGGCCGTTCCTCCGTACAACCATCAACCATCAACAGATAGAAATATTATGGATTTAGATCGTTTATTATCTAGTTATGATTATGAATTGCCACCGGGGCTAATTGCCCAAAATCCTGCTGTTCCTAGAGATAGTTCTCGGTTGTTGGTGGTCAATTCTCCTGAAACTGGTATCAGTGTATCGCCTCTCCATCGTATTTTCCGTGATTTACCGGAATTATTACAACCAGGTGACTTATTAGTCATGAACAATACTAAGGTAATTCCCGCCAGGTTGTATGGATCTAAATCTACTGGGGCAGATGTGGAAGTATTGCTGTTGGAAGAAAAACAGTATAATTGCTGGTTGGCTTTGGTCAAACCTGGTAAGCGGTTTAAAATTGGGAGTGAAATTGTTTTTAGCGCCTTAGGACAAAATAGCCAGAAGATATTAAAAGCAACTGTGATAGAGTCTGACCCGGAGACTGGAGGGAGGTTACTACGGTTCGATTTACCAGAGGAAGTTCCTTTGGTGCAGGTGTTGGCAGAATTTGGGCAAATTCCCCTACCTCCCTATATTACTGCCTCCAGCGCGGCGGATGAACAATATCAAACTGTGTATGCTCAGGAACAGGGAGCGATCGCAGCCCCAACGGCAGGGTTACACTTTACACCAGAATTGTTAGAAAAATTACGTCATTGTGGCATTAATCAAGCTTTTATTACTCTTCATGTTGGTGTTGGTACTTTCCGCCCAGTAGAAGTAGAAGATGTTACTAGTCACGCCATGCACGAAGAATGGATAGAAGTTCCCAGTGATGCAGTTGAGCAAATTCGGGCTACTCAGGCGGCTGGGGGGCGAATTATTGCCGTGGGAACAACGGTGGTGAGAGCTTTAGAAGGTGCGGCACAATTGGGAGGTCTACAGCCTTTTATAGGCAAGACAAACTTGTTTATTTATCCCGGATATAAATGGCGGGTTGTGGGGGGTTTAATTACCAATTTCCATTTACCCCGTTCTAGCCTGTTGATGCTGGTTAGTTCCTTAATTGGCAGGATCAGATTGCTGGATATTTACCAGGAAGCGATCGCCTCTAAATATCGCTTTTATTCCTTCGGTGATGCTATGGTGATCTTACCTCAAGGAAAAAGTATTGAATCATAAATTTTTGAATTGTCAAAAAATGGTAATTGGCGAAAAAAATTCTTCCCTGTCCCCTGCCTCAAATTGGTAAACGATTAATATCTTTATTACAACCAATTACCACCATGGCAGAACCTTTTTCTAACCGTTTATTTGGTTCGGGATTAATGATAAATTTACCATCCTGACTTACCGCCAACATATTTAAACCATAACGGTTACGAAGTTGGAGTTCAGCAATAGTTTTACCATGAAAATCATCAGGGACAATCAACTCTACAATACTATTATCTGTGTCCAGATCAAATCTATCTAAAATTCCTGGTTTAGTAAGTGTGCGTGCTAACGCACAACCAGCTTCATATTCAGGAAAAACTACATGATCTGCCCCCACTCGTTTTAATAATTTGCGGTGAACTTCACTAGAAGCTTTAGCAACTACATGAGGTACACCACCTTCTTTTACATTTAAGGTAGTAATCACACTTTCCTGAACGTAGTTACCAATAGCTATAATAACGGTATCAAATTCAAAAATTCCCGCTTCTTTTAGTGCAGATGATTCTGTTGAATCTATTTGTAAAGCATGATTAACTATTTCTTCATTCAAGGCTTCAGAAACTCTTTTTTCGTCAATATCTGTAGCTAAAACTTGATAACCTGAATTATGTAGAGTAGAACAAACAGAGCGCCCAAAACGACCTAACCCAATAACCGCAAATTGATGGTTATCTTTACGTAAACTGCGAAGAAATTTTAATGATAAAAGGTTCATAATTGGTAATTGGTGATTGGTACAACGGAATGAATAATTCATGTCCATAATGTAGCTAATCGTGATACTACTAAGTCAACAACTAGCAGCAAAATCCAAAGTATACGGGAATTAATACCTGATTATACACCCGGACTGGAAACAATGGATCACTTAGAGAATACACCAAAAATCCTAAAAATATGCAACAGCAGCAAATTCGACTTAAACCCGGTACATTATGGACAAGTGTCAAAACTACAACAGAACAGGCCTTAAAATCTGGCACTTTAAAATCTATTCCTACAGAAATGGAAATTATTGAACAGGATGGAGTAAAATTTGTCGTCAGAATTTTAGCAAATCTCAATCGCAAAAAGGCTGATCAAAAAAAACAAGATCAAAAAGCTGCCAAAACTGGTAAAGAATTTAATCCTTTTTTACCTTATGAACAAGATTTATTTGTAGCGGATGTTTCTCCTACTCATGTTTGTCTTTTAAATAAATTCAATGTTGTTGAACATCACTTGTTAATTATCACCCGTGCTTTTGAAGAACAAGAAAGTTTACTGACCTTAGAGGACTTTACAGCAATGTGGACTTGTTTATTGGAATTTGACGGTTTAGTATTTTATAATGGTGGCAAAATAGCCGGTGCTAGTCAACGACATAAACATTTACAAATTGTTCCTATTCGTGGCACGGATATTCCAATTTCACCACTGATAAAAACCGCAAAATTTAATAATTCTGTGGGAACTATCCGGGAATTTCCCTTCTTACACGGTTTTACTAACATAGAAATAGATGAAACTGCTGAAATAACGTTAGAAAAATATCATAACTTACTTGATAATTTGGGTATTACCTGCTTAGGAAGTAATATCCAATCAGCAGCATATAATCTGTTAATCACAAAGGAATGGATGTTAATTGTCCCTCGACAACATGAAGAATTTAACTCTATTTCTATCAACTCATTAGGATTTGCCGGTGCATTATTAGTGAAAAATCAAGAACAAATGCAGTTAGTTAAAGATATCAATCCGATTAAAATTTTAACTAATGTTGCCTTTCCTAAACAATAGAATCAAATATCCCCAACTTCTTAGGGCGGCGATCGCTGACTTCCTGGGAGGCGATAATATGGTTTAATTAATCAATGACAAAATTATCGGCGTTTATCTGCATTATGGCTAATCCCAAATCTGACAAAAAGGTTGTCTACCAAGAATTTGGAAATGGCAGTTTACCCGCACTAGAACGCGCTGTAGAACGGGGAATCCAAGATTTACCCCCAAATCAACAAAATGTGAGAATCCAAGCCACTCGCGCTGGACGCAAGGGTAAAACAGTGACGGTTATTACTGGGTTTCAGACTAAACCAGAGACTTTAACAGGTTTATTAAAACAGTTAAAAACCCAATGTGGTACAGGTGGGACGGTGAAAGATAATGAAATCGAAGTCCAGGGAGACCATAAACAAAAGATTTTAGAGATTTTGGTAAAGTTGGGTTACAAGGCTAAAATTAGCGGTGGTTGAAGACGTTCCATGGAACGCCTCCGGATTTTTGCTTATTCAGCCCAAGCGATTAAACGGGGTTCATAAGGACTAGAAAGGTATTGATTGCGAGGCAGGACACGCAAAGATAAACCTTGTAAACCAGAAGTGGTATAGGTGATATTTGCAGTATAAACAGTTAATGAAGCTGAATCTTTTCCTTCATAATCCATAACTACAGGTACAGCGTTAACAATATCACCATTAGCATCTATAGAACCTTGATATAGTTCTACCTGCACATCATCGGGACTCAAAGTAGCTAAATCTACCTTAGCTTTAACAGCTACGGTTTGATTAACTTCAATATCTGATACTGCGGATACATCAATATCCTTGATTTTGATGTTAAACCAGTGTTCACCGAGTTTTCCTTTCCAAGCGGCTAGTTCCTTAGCTGGGGCGTAGTTATCTACGGTCAGGGTATGATAGCGATCGCTTGCGGGGAAATAGGCCCTTTGTGCATATTCTCCCACCATCCGGGCTGTATTAAAGAAAGGACAATTCAGACGAATTGCATCTTTCATTTTTGCCACCCAAGGGCGGGGCAGTCCATCACCATCACGATGATCATAAAATAGGGGTACAACTTCCTTCTCTAGTAACTCATAGAGGGCGTTAGCTTCTATCTCATCTTGATAATTGGGATCTTCGTAATTTTCTCCATGTCCTATCGCCCAACCGGTACGCACATAATCAGCTTCATCCCACCAACCATCTAGTACACTGAGATTGGGTAAGCCATTCATAGCGGCTTTCATGCCACTTGTCCCAGAAGCTTCACGGGGACGACGGGGGGTATTTAACCAGATATCACAACCTGCCACCATCAAGCGGGCAATGTGAATATCGTAGTTAGGAACAAACACCACCTGTTTTTCTAAATGGTGTTCACGGATAAAATGGTTAATATCCCGAATTAATTCTTTGCCAGGAATATCCTTAGGGTGTGCCTTACCAGCGATCACAAACTGGACTTTGCGGTTTTTGTCACCGAGTAAAATCCGTTTGATGCGTTCTAAATCACGCATCCATAGAGTGGCGCGTTTGTATGTAGCAAAACGACGGGCAAAACCAATAGTTAATACCTTAGGATCAAGGACTTCCCGTGCTTGGGCAATATCCGAGGCAGAAGCACCGCGATCGCGTAAATGCTTAACTAAATGCTCCCGCACATATAACACCATATCCAGACGACAACGTTCGTGATTTCGCCATAACTCCTCATCGGGAATAGCATCCATCCGTTCCCACAATTGGTTATCTGGCGCTGCTGAGGACCAGTTTGGATCTAGATAGCGATCGTATAACTCCTGGGTAGATTTAGCTACACAACTGCGGGCATGAACCCCATTAGTGATAGCAGTGATTGGAACTTCATCCACAGGGACTTTTTGCCACAAACCTTGAAACATTTGCCGAGAGACAACACCGTGTAATTGTGCCACACCATTGGAGAATGTCGCCATTTTCAGTGCCAATACTGCCATACTGAAAGGACTGGACAAATCTCCAGTGTTTTCCCGTCCCAAGCCTAAAAACTGCTCTTTTGGTAGACCAAAGATATCTGCATAGTAACCCAGATAATACAATATCTTGTCCGGGGCAAACAAGTCAATTCCGGCGGGAACTGGGGTGTGAGTAGTGAAGATATTACTAGAAGCTACTACCTGTCTAGCCTGTCTGTAACTGAGTCCTTGTTCCTGAATCAGAATGCGGATACGTTCTAAAGCCGAGAAAGCCGCGTGTCCCTCATTCATGTGGTAAGCAGTTACTTCATACCCCAAGGCTTTGAGCATTTGTACACCACCTATGCCCAGCATAATTTCTTGGTGGATACGCATATCTATATCACCGCCATACAGTTGATCGGTAATATCGTGGTCATAAGCCTTGTTAGGCTCAATGTTCGTATCGAGCATATACAGGGGTACTACCCCCACTTGGACACGCCACACCCGCGCATATACCTGGCGTCCGGGATAGTCTACCGCAATCCGTAGTTCTGTACCATCGGGATTCCGTTCTAAATGCAAGGGCATATTATAGAAATCGTTGATGGGGTAGCGTTCCTGTTGCCAACCATCAGCGTTAAGATACTGGGCAAAATAACCCTGTTGATAAAGTAAACCTACACCAACTAGTGGTAATCCCAAATCACTAGCTGATTTGAGGTGATCACCTGCCAGTACACCTAAACCCCCAGAATATACAGGTAAGCAATCTACTAACCCAAATTCCGCCGAAAAATAGGCGTAACATTCTTTTTCCCGTTGGTTTCTTTGTTTTTTATACCAAGTGCGCTCTTGCAAATAATCTTCTAATTGCCGTGCGGCTCGATCTACCTGTGCTAAAAAGCCTTCATCTTCCACAACTTCTAAAAGTCGGCTTTGGCTGATAGTTCCCAGCATTAACACGGGATTATGATGACTAGATTCCCACAAATCGGGATCTAAGCGCCGAAAAAGGTCTTTGCTCTCAACATTCCAATCAAAATGGAGGTTGTATGCCAGTTTCCGCAAAGGTTCTAGCCTGGATGGGAGTGAAGGAGATACGTTAAAAGTACGAATTGGCTGCATAGTTTGGACAAACTTTAAGTTCAGCTATGGTTATTGTTGACTGTTTTTATCTTATGTTGCCAATTCTTTATACTATGTTTGTCAGGTTTTGATAACTTTGTTAAGAATTGATAATAAAAGAACCATTTTAGATTGGGTACTATGAGTTTAGGGTTTCTACGGAATTATTGCCAAAGTTTTAGTAAAATTTAATAATTTAGTTAAAATTTTCCAGAGCGATCGCTCCACATCTCCAAAAAAACTTAATACTTTCTTTAACATTAATCAACAGACTGCAAGTATAAAAAAGCTGTTCTCCTTCCATATATAGGTTTAAGGTTGCCTAAAACATTAATTCGCCAATTATGGAGGAACTCATGAAAGATGTTTGAATATATATATACTTCTATAGCGGTATGCACTTGAATGAGATACAGAATTTACCTAAAAAACTATACACTCTCATGACTTTCAACTCTGTTCCCTGCTATATTATCGGTAATATGTTGTATTGTTTATAGTCTTAGATTTGAATTCAAAATTTTTCATAAATTTTTTGTCCACTTCATCAAAAATATGTTACTGTTGTGAATAGAAATTGTTATTAAGTAACAAGTATGTAGTTAAAACTGTAATTTAGTAGCCTATAAATCATTAAATCATTTGTGCAACATGATTAGAGCCAGATACTCTACAAATTATTTACAAGAAAGTCGCCACAGCAGTCGCGGCAGTGCTTTCTTGTTTGCACCAATGGTAAACTTTAATATCATGGCAGAAGTAGGGGATACTCCACCCTAGTAGTTTTTATTTAAAGTAATCATTCCAATTGAATAGTGATTAAATTGTGATGTTAGAATCATCTTCTAACAATATAATTATCTGTGCAGAATTTTTGTCAAAAAACAATTAATTAAAGCTATCTGTGATAAAAGGATGGCTAAATTCTGCTGGTAATTGATCTGAATGAAAATTTCTGTATTCATAGTTGCATAATCAACTATTTAATATTTCCTACTACTAAGTTAAGTAGATCAGAATACATGAAATTACATTCAGTAATGTAAAAAATCTTCACATGGTTTGGTAGTGAGGATGTCAAACCAGGACTAAATTACTCACTACAAACTGGGGATTTTTTAGGGATAAAAATCTGCTTGCTTTTATTACCAATGGGGAGAATCATTTTTGATCTTCCTCTGTGCTGTTTTGGACAAAACATAATTTTTAGGAGAAATGTAACATGATTAACCAAGAATATTCTGCAAAAATCCAAAGATTTCAAGAGCTATTCATCACTACAATATTAGGAGATTTACCAACTATTGTTATGGGACCACAGTTAAGAAGATTTGTATACCGGAATATTTTTAAAAGTATTGGTAATGAAGTTTTCATTCAACATGGAGTTGAATTAATTGGTAGTTCCTGTATTGAAATTGGCAACGGCGTTAATATTTTTAAAGGTGTGCGTTTAGATGCCAAAGGACATAAACACAATAAAATTGATATTCAAAATTGGGTAACAATTGAGCGTAATGTTGATATTGGAAGTATGGATAATACTTCTATATATATTGGCGAAAATACCTATATAGCACCTGGAGTTTGTATTGCTGGTCAAGGAGATATTCATATTGGTAAAAACTGCATGATAGCCGCCAATTCTGGGATATATGCTAATAATCATGTTTTTACAGATTTATCATTACCTGTTAAACAGCAAGGTACTACTCGTGAAGGAATTATAATTGAAGATGATTGTTGGTTAGGACATGGAGTGACTGTATTAGATGGAGTAAAAATTGGCAAAGGTAGTATTATTGGCGCTGGTGCAGTTGTCAGTAAAAATATTCCTCCCTATTCTATTGCAGTGGGTGTACCGGCTAAAGTGATTAAAGACCGAGTTGTGAATATAATATGTAATTCCTAATTAGGGTTTATAGGGGTAAGGTGGATAATACCCACCAAAACCAGTTGGTTAAAAAATACTGTTACCAAGGACTACCAATCATCGTAAAGGCAGACCAATAATAAGGATGGGATAAGTTGCGATTTTTAATATTTAGTAGTTCTGGTGGTAAAGAAATTCCTCTTCTCGTACCTATTAATTCGCCATTTTTGATGCTAACTTTACCTTGAATCATGGCTAATTGCGCCTGTCGTAAAGCTTCCGATTTGATTGGTGCTGTCTTTAATTTTTGATAAAATTCGTTCATTAATCCTAATGTTCCCTCATCACTAACATACCACAAACTAGCGAGAGCAGATTTAACCCCAGCTTGCACAGCTAAACCAGCAAAACCTAATTCTACTTGTTCATTTCCTAATGCTGTGCGACAAGCACTTAATACTAATAATTCTACCGGGGGATTTCTCAAACCTAATGTGCGAATTTGGTTGATTTGTAGTTTTTCTTCTCCCCAAAATTGAATATATGATTGACTAGAATCTCCAGGATTAAATTCTCCGTGGGTAGCTAAGTGAACGATTTGTGTAGGTCTTTGCTGGCGTTGTTTTCGCAGGTTTTCAATGGTAAATTCCTGATTAATAAAATAGCGATTTTCCCCAAATTCTCTACCAACTGTTGGTAATTCTACCATGACTCCAGGTAAAGGGTTTTGATTAGGACTGGTGAATTTAGATGCTCCCATGAGCAAAATTTGTGAATTTTTTAAAGATTTATAACCAGTATCCATTAGAGTCACACTGGGAATTAGTCCTATATTATATTTCTCAACTAGAAAGTTTTTGCCATCGTATAGAGCAGAAAAAGGAAGCGATCGCAAATTATTATCAACGGACAACAACAAAGTATCTATTTTCTCTGTTACTAATGCTGCTTCTATGGGTGCAACTAGAGAATTATAGAGAGTTTTCCCTGACTCTTTATAACCATTAATCTTCACATCTGTAACATTATTACGGAAAAGTCTGATATCAGCAATTAATTTTTGTCTATCAATCTTCACATTGTGATGAATAGGTTTGCCATCAGGTGTAATGATCACTAAATCCAAAGATTTAGGTTGTGATATCATGTAAAATATTGCTGATCTTTTGCCAGTTTGTTTCAGAATTGATCTTAGAGCAGCTTGGATAGTTTCTACTGTTTGCGGTTGAGAATCTAGTTGTAATTCTTCTCCATAATATCCTTGATATTCTCCAGATAATACTTGTTCAATGGAAGACACAGCACCTTTTATATTACCTGCTATCAGTTGGTTTGATACTATTTGGCGATTGGTATTACTATCTGATAAAATATTGTCTACGTTATTATTAAGAATAACGCTTGTATCTTTTACGTCTAACTTAGGTGCGTTGTTATTAAGAATAACGCTTGGATCTTTTATGTCTAACTTAGGTGGAGTAAATATTTGTACATCAGGTCTAAGGTCAGTAGAAATGATACTAATATTATTTTGAGTATAAGTTGATGAAAATAATATTTGTGGAAGGATACTATTACTTACACCAGTTGTAATTGCACCAGCAGTACCGTGACTACCCGCATTACCAACAGTGAAGGATAGTACACCGGGATGATAGATGACAATACTACCACCACCTAAACCCCCCGCCGTGGAGATAGATGCTAGAACCCCATTTCGATCTATAAATGTACCCGTAGTGCGTAATGTGTCATGAGATCTAATCTCAACATTACCACCAACACCTGAGATTCCACCTTGAGCATTAATAGAATCAATGATAGTTGTAATGGGGTCAATTGTCACATTACCACCATTACCAAACTTGGCACTAGAATCTATATTACCAGTAAAAATTTGATTTGTCGCTAATATTCTAATATTACCACCAACATTAGGAGAACTAGAATTAATATTACCTGTGCTGATGTTTGTACCTGTTAAACTAATTTGTTGACCAGAAGTAGTAATGTTTCCTGTGGTGATATTATTGCTACTGTTTAAACCCACTCCTCCTATATTTGTGATCATGTTACCTAAGTTAATACTTCCAGTTGCAAACTGATTTATACTGGCAGCATTAATATTTTTTCCAGTGACATTTACAGCTTGATTAATGATGATATTACCCAGAAAATCTCTAGTATTTCCTAAGTCTTTATTAAATGTAATATTACTACCAGCATTGAGAGTTAGATCATAATTACCGTTGATGGTGTTAGTTGTAATAGAGGTCTTGGCAGTGAGGATGGTACTATTATTCAGAGTGATAGGATCATTGAGTTGAATATTTCCTGCTGTTGCTGTGAGATTGCCATTTAATTCTGTTGTTCCCTCAGCGTCGGTACTGATGGTGGCGGCCGTAACATTGGATAAAGATGTTTTACCACTACTATTAATATTTAAACTGGTGAGAGGTTGAAGATTACCTACTGCTTCTGTAAAGATCACGTTAGCACTACCAGAGTTAATATTCAGATTGACATTACCATTTACTGTCTTGTTGAATAGCACTCCTTGGTTACTTGTGATGGTGGAGTTGTTGGTAAATAAGACAGGATAGTTATAAACTTGAGGTGCAATAGTGGTAATATCCGCACCGATGTTAATGGGAGAATTAAAATTAATTTCTGGAGCAATAATAGCATTATTTGCATTGGTTTGACCTAAGGGCGATCGCAATATTACCGGATCAAGAAAAGTTGTAATTCCTGTAAAACTAATGATACCCCTACCATCTTGTCTACCAATGATAATAGAATTGAAACCATCCTGTAAGGCTTTAATATCTACTGCTGATAAGTTTAAAGTTGTAGATACATCAGCTACACCACCTATATTAATATTTTGATCAACAGTAAATGGTTGCAAGGTTAAATTTCCATTTCCCGCGACAGTTTTATCAAAATTAATTTCTTGTCCGGTTAAAATCACATCACCATTAGCAATAACAGCATTATTATAGGTCTGTGCATTGGTAGTTGTCACATTACCATTAATTTCTGTCATCCCTATACCATTAATAGTTAAGTTATTTAATGGAGTTAGACTACCCACTTTACCCAGAAATTGAACCTTACCTGCATCTGGATTTAAAGTTAGGGAATTATTGCCAGAAATAGTCCCATTAACATCGTTATTAAAAATAATATTTCCCGATGATGTGGTAATAGTCAAAAGAGGCTGATTTAAGCTAACATTGCCAGTAAAACTAACCCTTCCACCTGTTGAGGAACTAAATGTATTAATAGAACTACCTTGTAGTAAAATATTACCATTAATTGTTTCAAGAGCGATCGCACCGCCATTTCCTGACAATGAGTAAGAGTCTATATCTGTGGTAGAGATATTACCCTCAGTGGTAGTCAAAGTTATATTTCCTGCATTTTTCGTATTTCCAGCAAATGAATATGAATAGGATTCTATCTTTCCTGTAGTAATATTCCCTATTGTGGAGAGTTTAATATTTCCGCCATTTTCTGTGTTTCCAGCATTTGATACCGAGGCAGATTGTAAATTTGCAGTAGAGATATTACCCCCAGTAGTAGTTAAGGTTATATCTCCTGCATTTTTTGTATTTCCAGCAACAATTGAATATGAATTG
>JBJTTJ010000074.1:0-18745 GCA_046080125.1 Cuspidothrix sp. | reverse complement strand
TTGAGATAATTACCACCCGCACCAGTTAACCCAACCGTTGAACCTATAGCATCTGTATCATAATAAGTAGCATTACTTCCCTCAAACCGACTCACCAAACCGAAACCGTGAGTATAACGCGCAATTCCCGCACCGCTATATTCCCCCACCACATCACCTAAACCTGTGGGGTCGAGTAAATATTCTGTACGCTGACCGTTATAAACTGTAGCAATCCGATTTCCTAACGCATCATATTCATAATTCCAAGTACCATCAGGGGAAGTAACTTTAATCAAACGGTTCTCGGTGCTATATGTAAAAGTTGTAGTTTTACCCCCCTCAGTTTTAGAAACCAAATTACCATCTGTATCATAGTTATAAGTAGCATTGCCTACAGTTGTATATTGATTCAGGTTATTGGTGTTGTAAGCAGTATTGACACCATTATCCTTAACAGCAATGCGGTTTCCTGCGGCATCATAAGTATATTCAATGACGCGATTATCAGGTAAAGTTACAGAAATTAGTTGACCTATAGCATCGTAACCGTAGCTGGTTTTCCCTTCTAGGGTTGTTACGCTGGTACGTCTTCCTAACTCATCATAAGTGTAATCAAAACGGGAATTAATAGTATTATTGGCTTGATAATTAACAATACTCAGCAGTTGAGAAGCAGCATCATAACTGTAAGTTGTGTAAGTTCCATTTCCGTTATCTTCCCGCGCTAATCTGCCAACATTATCGTAACTATAAGTGATAATATTCGCGCCATTTTTATCGGTTAATTGCTGTAAACGTCCGACTTCATCATATTTATAATTCGTAGTAAACCCATCTTGGTCTACCATTTTGCTGCGTCTACCACCAGCATCATAAGTAAATTCTAAAAAACGTCCTGTACTGTAACTAACTTTAGTTAAACGATTGGCATTATCGTAAGCATAACTCACACTACTATCTGCATCAGTCGCTTTAGTTAAATTACCACGATTGTCATATTCAAAACTTGCTTCTGTACCATCTGCAAAAACTTTTTTAGTTAACTGTCCCCGACTATTGTAGGTGTAATTAATCCCTTCAGCGCGACGGTTAGCGGAAATGATAACTTCACCTTTTTGATTGTAGGTGAAAGTTTCCTGACTACCATCTTTATAAGTTATATTATTGAGATTTCCGTTACTATCGTAATTGTACAGAATGTCATTTCCCCGTTGGTCGCGGACGGTTGTAATTTGGTCAAATTGGGAATCATAAGTAAATTCAATTTTTTGACCTTTCGGGTCAACAGAACTAATTAAATTACCCCGATTATCATAGGTAAAACTGGAGGTGTTATTTCCATGGGTAATAATGCGTGTTACATTGCCATTATCATCATAGCGGAATTGAGATACTCTACCAATTGCATCTTTGATTTGGCTAACTTGACCCAAATCATTTAATAAAAACTGAGAACTTTTACCGTTTGCATCGGTAACGGTGACACCACCAGCAGAATCATAACTATAAGTTAAAGTTTCTGCACCACCATCACTACTTTCTTTAATTAATCTTCCTTGGTTATCGTATTCAAAGAAAGTTGTTGTTCCATCAGGATAGGTAATAGTTTTAATCGCGTATTCTTTACCTGTACCTGTGTCGTAAGTATAGCTAATTGTCCCACTCGCATCGGTTATTGAGAGTAACTTTTCTCCCGTTACATCGTAAGCGTAGGTAGTTTTTTGTCCAAACTGGTCAATTACTTCGCTAACTCTACCTTGATTATTGTAGATAAAGGTAATTTTATCACCATTACTGTAGGTTAAATCAGTTAATTTATTATCGGTATAACCTAGAGTAACTTTATTATTATTGGTGTCCTGAATAAAATCTAATTTTCCATCTTGACGGAAAGCGAGAATATCACCACTTTGTTTTCGTAAGCGATAAATATTACCTTGTTTAGTTAAAGTCGCAAAATCTCCAGCTTCACCTTGATAACTACCATCTGCTTTCTGAGTGAAAAATCGTAAACTTCCACCATTTTGAATTGTCACATTACCATTTTGTGCAGTGGTAATAGTGATATCCCAAGGATTAGTAAAACCGCGTCCAAAAGTTCCTAAATTGAAGCGTTCAAATATAGCTTGACTGTTGTTTTGTTGTAATTCAAATGCTAACAATTGCGAGACATCATTAGTATATTCTCCTAATTCACTTAAACGGGTGGCGTTTTCTGCTAAAACAGCTTCGTAGTTTTCTGGTTTATTCCCAATACTGCTAACAAAATTAGTGAAGATTACATCCCAAGCATCAACAGGAATAGTTTCGGGACGAGAACTGGCTTTAATTGCATTCCAATCAACAGTTTCACCTGTGGCTAAGGTATTAACCTTAAAATTAGCGTTGACAACATTCTCATCTTTAAACTTAAACTTGGCGGTAAAACTTCCACTTGCACCAGGAGGTAAAATACCAGCATTACCTGTTTTGTTAATTGCTAAAAACTGAAGAGAACTATTTTCAAATTCTCCAGATTCTGCTAATAAAGCACCTTCTGCACTCAAAGTTAATAAAGGTGCGATGATATCAGTATCACCGCTATTACGATAAGTTACAACAACTTCTGCAATTGACCAAGGACGTATTGCACTTGGCGCACTGATAAATACCTCTAATTTACCAGGATTACCAGTATTAACTTGAAATAAATCTTCAGCCGTTGCTGTACCTGCTGTGTCTACTACTTTAACATCATAATTACCCGCATTTGTTCCAGATAAATTAAAGGTAGCTGTGATGGATGTATCACTCTGGAAATTAACTTTGTTTGCTAATATTTCTGTTCCATTTGCATCAATAATACTAACCTGTGCATTAGGTGTAAATTTAGTACCTTTAACTGTAATTGTGGTTGAACCTAAATTACTACCTTTAACAGGGGTGATACTCTGAATTTGCAGAGGTGAATTACTATTAGAAATAGCGGAAAATACTAGATTATAGTTGGTATTACCATCAAATCTTGCCACCTGTGCATAGTAAACCCCAGCTTCTAAAGTAGCGTTGATTAATGTAGAGTCAAAGTAAAGATAACCACCTTGGCTATTCAAAAGACTGATAGATGTATTTACCCCTAATTTGTCTGGAGTAAAGATGAGGTTGAAATTACTGTCTTGTTTTAACTCAAAGCGATAAAAATCATCGGAATCAAAACTGCCCACAAAATCGTTAAAGGTTTGACTACCAAGAAGATTACCGATATCTCGTGCTTTATCTATGGAGTTTCCTGCTAAGTCAATAACTGGTGTTCCCTTAGCATTGAGAGTGTAATTTGTTCCACCCACATTAACTGGATTAACCGCTAAGTAATATTCTCCAGCTAATAGGGAAGTGTTGATTGGTTGATTATTTAGGGAAGTTATAAAATTAGATATACCATCTACTAAATTGAATAAAATGAAACGAGCGCCCCCGTCGGTACTTAACCCACTCAAGGAAAATTCAACATTGCTATTCTCGGTTAATTGAAAACGGTAGATATCAGCACTATCTCGTGCAATATTAAAGTAATTACCAATAAAGTCTGTAAATTGTTGCGAACCTTTAAGAACCCCAATATCTCTAGCAGTTTGTACAGTATCTCCTGCATTATCTAGCGGGGTTGAACCTAAAGGAATAGCTGTTGCTTGTAGTTTGTAACTGCTACCAATATCAGAAGAGTTATTAAAAACTAGATGATATACACCAGGGGAGAAATTACGTGTAATAGCGATACTATCACTATTACTGTAACTTGAGCCAATATAAATATTATTGTTCTGGTCATAGAAATTCAAGTATGAATCTGAATTTCCACTTAAACCAGTAATATTGATATTAACGGTGCTATTTTCTGTGATTTCAAATTTATAGATATCGGTATAGTCTGCGGGAATACCATAAGTACCACCGTTAAAGTTACCGATAAACTCATCTATTGTTTTGGTATTAGTATCAATAATTCCAATATCTTTAGCTGTTTCAAAGGTATTACCAGCAGTATCAAAGTAAATACCTAATGGAATCGCATTAGCTTCTAATTGATAACTTGTACCATTATCAGTCTGAGAAGAAACTTTAAGATAATATGTCCCAACAATTAAATTTTTAGTAATTATTTCGTCACTATTTCCTGATGTATTTGCAGCATCAACAAAATTACCTTTATCATCATATAGCCACAAGTTTGCATCTTCACTTAAACCACTTAACTTAAAATTAACTTTGCTGTTTTCTGTGATTTCAAATTTATAAAAGTCGTAAATATCATAGGGAATACCATAAGTACCACCATTAAAATCACCGATATAATCTGTAAATGTTTGAGTTACATTACTAAGAATACCAATATCTTTGGCTGTTTCTACAGTATTTCCTGCATTATCAATATAAGTTCCTAAAGAAGTTGCTTGTGCTTCTAATTTATAATTTGTTCCAGTCCCACTGGTAGAATAATCTGCAACTTGAATATAATAAGTCCCAGGAATTAAATTTTGCGTAATAGTTTCATCGCTATTTTCTGATGCTGTGGAATTTGTAATCTCAATACCATCTTTGTTAAGTATATATAAATTTGCATTGGCACTTAATCCACTTAACTTAAAATTAACTTTACTGTTTTCTGTGATTTCAAATTTATAAAAGTCGTAACCATCAGAGGGAATACCATAAGTACCACCGTTAAAATCACCGATATAATCTGTAAATGTTTGAGTTACATTACTAAGAATACCAATATCTTTGGCTGTTTCTACAGTATTTCCTGCATTATCAACATAATTTCCTAAAGAAGTTGCTTGTACTTCTAATTGATAATTTGTACCAACAAAATCAGCAATATTAACCGAAATATAATAAGTTCCAGCTTTCAAATTATTGATAATTGCTGTATCACCATTTTGGCTATAAGCATAAGTAATTTGAATTAGATTATTTTGGTTATTAATATCATATAGATAAATGGCTACTGTTGCAGTTAAACCACTAACTTTCAGATTAACAGTGCTGTTTTCAGTAATTGCAAATTTATAAACGTCCGTAGAAACGGATGGTAAACCGTCAAATTCACCAACAAAATCATTAAAGCTTTGTGGTGTATTGGTAAGAGTACCAATATCTCTGGCGTTATCTACGGTTTGACCTGCATTATCTGTTGGTGTCATTGTACTATCCGTAAGTAAATATATCTAAATAACAATACTACACATTATATTGTAGATATCCAACAGTAGATACACGCATTAAAAAACCCGGATGAACCGGGCAGATGTACTGTTTGTCAAGTTTTAAGCTAATGATAATTATTGGTTGATTTCACAAGTTAAAGGACAAGCTGCATAAACGGTGGTTTGAGTTTTTTCCTCTTCACTATGTAACCAATTTAACCATTTGATTTGTCTGGGATGAATACCTTTAGCAGTTAGCACTCCAGCAGTAATTAACACTGCCATGATATTAAACATGACCAAACCACCTGCCACAACTAACACTGCGTTAGCTGGCATTACAGATTGTAAAACAATAGACAAAAGACATCCAACTGTGGCCATCAATACAACCAATGGAAAACCGACAACTAACAAGCACACTGCCAATGTAAATGTCCAAATCAAAAAACTTCTCATCATCAACAAGGAGTCGGTCTGACTAAGATTAGAGCTTTGAGCCGCAACCATGACGTTTTCTCCTAAAATACACAGCAAGTTTAAATTTCAGTTATTTATCGCCTCAAAACGAGTTAACTGATTTTTTGTTTCAGTGAAATTTAGTATATAAAACCTTGTGGAGAAAATGAGCATTTCTTAACTAAACTTTACAGTTAATTTTTTCTGTTTATGAGTGATACCTAAGATATGCCCACAGTTATAGAAAAGGCTTCTGGTATATGCCTTGAGAACTCATTACTAGAGATAGATGAGAAGTAAGGCTTGATCCCCATGATCAGACTTGGGGTGAGCTTAACATTTCTTATAATAAATGCTATGATTTCTCATAATTTGTGGCTTCCGTAAGTTCTAAAAAAGTATTTGCGGGTGATATTGGATTTTTGAACATTATTAGGACTCAGATTCCCGACTTCTTTTGATATCAGTGAATAAATCCTGAAAAATAGGGTATAACTGGAGATTACCGTTGGGAAAACTATACATCCCGTGATCAAAACAGCCTCCTGCCTTCGTTAATAAATTTTCCATCTACCAAAAGTAAAGATATATGACAGAACCACAAAAACGGAGAATGCCACCACCTCCACCACTACCACCACTACCTTTACCAACAGCACCAGCAGCACCACCTCCAGTATTAGTTGTTAATGGTTCAGCCTCCAGTCATAAACCTTCAGGACTAACCCTGGTACACCTTGTCCGGGAAGCATTTGATCACAACTACTCTGATGTTCACGTGGGAGTGGGAGAAGTACCGCGCTTTCGCTGTCAGGGTGAGATTCAAACCACAAATTATCCTGAAACTGATAAAGTCACCTTTATGAGTTGGTTGCATGAGATTCTCACTGATGCAGAGATTCAAAGGTTTGAAAAACACCTAGAACATGATGGTGGAATTCAGTACGATTTTGCCCGTGTGCGGATTAATGTCTTTGACTCGTGGCGTGGTTATGCAATGGTATTGCGGTTAATTCCCCTAAAAATTCCGTCTTTGGAGGAGTTGCGCTTACCAAAAGTATTGCGAGATATATGTCGTCACCAGAAAGGGTTAATTTTGGTGACTGGTCCGACTGGTTCAGGTAAATCCACGACGATGGCTGCTATGGTTGACTATATCAATCAGGAAATGGCCAAACATATTATCACGATTGAAGACCCTGTAGAATTTGTCCATCAAAGCCGTAAGTCTTTAATTAGACAAAGGGAAGTAGGAATACACACCCGCAAGTTTGATAATGCCTTAAAAGCAGCTTTGCGGGAAGATCCAGATTTGATTCTCCTGGGGGAAATGCGGGATAAGGAAACCGTGAATACTGTACTCAAAGCGGCGCAGACAGGTCACTTGGTTATGGGAACTCTGCACACCAATAATGCGGTAAAAACTATTGAACGGATTCTCAATTTGTATTCAGGTGAAGAACAGGATGCTACGCGGATATCACTTGCGGAGGCATTGGTAGCGGTAATCGCTCAAGGTTTATGCCGAACTACGGATGGAAAACGGATGGCTTTCCACGATATTCTCATTAATACAGAAGCCGTTAAGGAATGGCTGAAAAATGGTAAGTATGATGAAATTAGCGAGTTAATGAAACAAGCTGGTTTTGACGGTATGGTGACAATGAATCAATCATTACTCAACCTCTACCAAGAAGGACGAATCACGGAGGAAACAGCTTTGGAAATGTCCCCAACTCCTAATGAAATGGCGCAATTCCTCCGGGGTCGTATTTAATTGGTCAGTTGTAGTCTGTTCCTAAAGTCCCTCGAAACTGTGAATAAGTTGAATTTAGAGAAAGTATCTAAACCGCCGTTGTTCAAGGGTATTGCTTTATTTACACCGGGCGGCGATTTAATTTATTGTATTGATCCTAGTAAGCAAGGGCGATGGCATTTACATTTGTGTGCAGCTTTGCAGCAAATATTGGATTTGCCAGAACCTCCGCATTTCTTGGTACCTTGTTATACTGCAACTATTGATCACTGGCTAAATCCTCGGACGCAAGAAGTACAAATCTTTGCGGAAGCTTATCGAGCGGTGATTCGTCATCAAGCTGTGCTAAATGCGATTTTTGGGACGGAGGATTTGGTGTGGCAATCAGCACCTTGGCAGGATGGTTTGTGCGATCGCTTGGTATTATCAACTTATCGTCCTACATTTCCTCAACTGTGGGAAGATCATGATTTAATTGTCCGTTTAGATTTAACTGATTCTCCGTCACAGTATCAGCAATCAGTGATTCACACCCAACCAGTACTACAAAATATCCAAAGTCTCCAAGGTTTTGTTTTGCGGTTGTTTGTAGCTGGTCATAGCGCGACCACAGAAAAAATTCTCCAAAATCTGCACGAATCTTTAGAGCGATCGCTAGGATATCCTTATACTCTCAAAGTTATTGATGTTCTCACCCATCCAGAACAGGCGGAAATTGATCAAGTTTCCGCTACTCCTACCTTAGTTAAGATTTGGCCCCATCCGATTCGCCGCATGGTTGGTAATTTAGATAATGTAGATAAACTCTTACAAATGTTTGCCGGACAATAGACAACTGCTGACAAAAATGTAGTTATTTCTTTCGATAAATTATCTAATGATTTCTTCCTTTTGAAACAACATAATAGTTGATGTTCTAGTAAGGGATATTCATGTTTTTGTGCCAACACCATGTAAAATACATAATTCAGACTGTATTTCCTCAACATTATGGGTAACACTTTTGGTCATCTTTTCCGAATTACGACTTTTGGCGAATCTCATGGCGGCGGTGTGGGCGTTATAATTGATGGTTGTCCCCCACAACTGGAAATTTCCCCCGCAGAAATTCAATTTGAACTAGACAGAAGACGGCCAGGACAAAGTAAAATCACTACACCCCGCAAAGAAGCGGACACCTGTGAGATATTATCAGGGGTATTTGAAGGTAAAACCCTGGGAACACCCATCGCAATTTTAGTCAGAAATAAAGATACCCGTTCCCAAGATTACGATGAAATGGCGCGAAAATACCGTCCTTCTCATGCAGATGCAACTTATGATGCAAAATATGGGTTTAGAAATTGGCAAGGTGGCGGAAGGTCCTCAGCCCGTGAGACAATAGGTAGAGTGGCTGCTGGTGCGATCGCTAAAAAGATTTTACGTCAAGTTGCAAATGTAGAAGTTATCGCCTATGTCAAGCGCATTAAAGATTTACAAGGTGTAATAGATACAAATACAGTCACTTTAGAAGATGTAGAAGGCAATATTGTCCGTTGTCCAGATGGGGAAATGGCCAATCAAATGATAGAATTAATCGAAAAAACTGGTAGAGATGGTAACTCTATTGGTGGTGTGGTTGAATGTGTAGTGAGAAACGTTCCCAGAGGTTTAGGAGAACCAGTTTTCGATAAATTAGAAGCAGATTTAGCAAAAGCAGTGATGTCACTTCCTGCTAGTAAAGGTTTTGAAATTGGTTCAGGTTTTGAGGGAACATTGTTAACAGGTTTTGAACATAACGACGAATTTTATATTGATGAAGACGGGGAAATTAGAACAATAACCAACCGTTCTGGAGGGATTCAAGGAGGAATTTCTAACGGCGAAAATATCATGATCAGAGTTGCTTTTAAACCAACAGCTACTATTAGAAAAGAACAAAAAACTGTCACAAAAGAAGGCGAAGAAACAATATTAGCAGGAAAAGGTAGACATGATCCTTGTGTTTTACCTCGCGCTGTACCTATGGTTGATGCTATGGTGGCCTTGGTTTTATGTGATCATTTATTAAGGCATTATGGGCAGTGTAAGGTGTTATAGTTGATCTTGACGGGGTGTTAATCTGGATTTGTGAACACAGAATTTTAGACATCCGGTGGTAATTAAATCTGCATAATCACTAAACTCTTGTAGGGACAATTCATAGATTGTCCTAGCAAATAAACCTGTGGAAAAAGATCGCGTTTTAGAAATATTAAATAAATATTTAAAACCTGATTTTGTCAATGAATATATTCATGTTAAAAGGTGAAAATCATCTAATTTTTAGGGGTAAACCATCCTGAAATACTAAGAGTTCTCCAGGCTGAATTTGCGTCCAAACTTCATTATCAGTCAGGGGTACGGTGACAATGATAGCAACGCGATCGCTTGGTGTCGTCAATTCACTAAAATCTACAGTCATTTCTTCATCAATTAAATGTGCTGCTGCAAAAGGTGCTTGTCTAATAATATAACAAAGCTTAGTGGAACAATGGGTAAAAAAGTGTTCACCATCGGATAATATGTAATTGAACGACCCAAAAGTAGCTATTTCTTGGGTGATAGTTTCTAAGGTTTGGTAAAGTTCTTTTAACGGTGGTTGTCCTTGGGGAAAATGCGATCGCAAAGTGTTGAGAATTAAACAAAATGCTTTTTCACTGTCTGTAGTTCCCACTGGTTGAAAAATACCATGATTTTCAGGATTAAAATCTGGTAAATTACCATTATGGGCAAATACCCAATATCTACCCCACAATTCTCTACGAAAAGGATGACAGTTTTCTAAGGCTATTTCTCCTTGAGTCGCTTTGCGAATATGGGCGATCACATGAGTAGAATGAATAGGATAGCGACGAATAAAATCAGCAATTGGTGACGCTGTAGAAGCTTCCGCATCTAAAAAAATTCGACATCCTTTCCCTTCAAAAAAAGCAATTCCCCAACCGTCACTATGTTCATCTGTTTTCCCACCCCGGGCTGAAAATCCTTCAAAGGAAAAGCAAATGTCTGTGGGTACGTTGCAGTTCATTCCTAGAAGTTGACACATTGCTTTGGTAATTGTTAAGCAGTATTCACAGCAATTGTTCCTGTTCCCAAGCAGCTTGTAGCAGTTCTATTGCTTGGTTAACTAAGGAATTGACTGCTTGCAGGTTCACTCACATATTACCATAACCACTCTAGGAGAACCAAAATTTTTATTCAATTTCTAATTGTTTTTTCGTGCGTTTTAATTGCTTCCACAAACTCCGAATTTCTTTGTAAGCTTCCTCTGGGGGTATTTTACCACCTGTTTGCAAATTGCAAATATAACTTACTCTTTGAGCAAATTCTTGCAGATTAGCATTAAAAACAAGATATTCCGGTTTAAATTCACCATAATAGGAACTGCGAGGGTACAGAAAATTACATAGTTCAGATAATAAATCAGGTTTTTCTTGCATAGTATTTTTTTTAATTTGTAGTAGACGTTTACCTATTAGTAGTTAACTAATACTCATGTAGTCGTTATCAAGAGGGATAAACCAGCCGATCAGAGGTGTTTTAAAATTGATTTCAGAAGTATGGCATTATTATTTCTAACCTTTGTTTTAGCTGTGCCACTTTAAAAAGTGTCGGTTTAAAATTGATCCTACAAGTATTGCATATTATTTCTAACTAAGCAAGACGTTTTTGGTAACTTTTCATGAATGAGAAATATAATTTGTGACTATAGTAGTAATACTATTTAATATATGGAGCTTATCAAATAACCTTTACAGGATTAATTTTATGTATATCTATGTAACTTTTTGTTATAAAAAATGAATAATATTTTACATTAAATTAAAATTATCACCTCAATATTTTTTGATTATGTCCGACTTTTTGAAGAATTTAGAGTTTTTTTACCTCACAAGAGATACAATGGACATCTCCGAAAATTAAATATGCGTTTTCTATAACCCCTGTGAAAACGTTCTATAAAACGTCTTTACATTAATTAATCTCAGCAAATCTGAGCTTGACCTTTAATCACTTAGCTATCATACTATTATAAGTAATACTTATTGATAAAGTAAACCGACTAATAACAGGAGTACAAAAATATGTATATTGAATTACAAGATAATGATATAATTGAAAAAGATGAAGACACTGCATAAAAAAAGAGATGATTTAATTAATGAAAAACTATGTTTAGGTGAAGATGCAAAAACACTAGCTACCCAAACCGAAGAATGGCCAGAAGGATTTTTTGACCAAATGGATAAAGATTTTGAAAGACTTTTCGGGATGTGAAAAATGGAAATATTTATTAATGAGGTGTCTCTAGAGGGACAGTATCTTAATGAAGCAGAATTTCGAGATGCAGTGAAAACCTTTACTGAAATTTTTGTATTAATTAATACGAAAATTCAAGAGAAGAAGCTTTATAAGGAAGAAAGTGCTATATTCATTAATTATACAGCTATTAAAGGATCTAACTTTTATGCTAGTCTTAATGTAATTAAAAATCCTGAATTGAAAAGGCGATTTATTAATATAGTTTTTAAATAAACTAAATCCTAAAGAATGGCGTACAGAAAAAGTACATTCTTCAAAAGATTTATTTGATTGTTTAATTACTGCTGATAATTATAAAGATGTGAGTGATACTTCATTAGCTGAAGTTACAGAACGAAAATTACAAAATCCTGACAGTGAATATTTAATAATCAATCTTCCAAATTCTAGTTTTAAAATGAAACATCCTGAAATTAGGAATACTTGTCTAATTACTATTATTAAAAATAATGATGAAATCAATCTAATATATTTAGATGGTATAGATAGTAAATTAGCACTAGAATGTTGGTTAGAATATAAGTTAAATTTAAGTCAATTAGAATATTTTTTAAGTAGCGAAAGACCCCCAAGGGATGAACAAACTATTTTACGAGATAGTATAAGATTTAGAAAAACATCAAATAGGTGTCAAGAAAGATTTATTTACTTTGAATTAATCACAGGATATTATTGGTATGTAGATAATTTACATCGTGGTAAAGCTGCTCATTTAGAAGTTTTTGATAAAACGGGTAAAAATCACCTTGGAGAAGCAGATTTAGAAGGTAATATTAATTATTCCAAAAGCGATTCTGATAAAAGTATAGATGTTTAGTTAAGCAACTTTTATGGGGATAGGCAAAATACCCATCCCGCAAAGCATTTAACTATTCAAAAATCTAGCCCAACAACTCAATGTTAGAAAAGATAAACTCTTGAATTGCTACATTTCCGTCTGTTTCCGTGCGAATTTCTCGACGGTTGAGAATGTAGTAATTACCTACTTTTTCATACTCATCAGTAAAATCACTTTTACCACCCTTTTGCGCGCCTGTTTCGGGGTCATGATAAACAGCATTATAAGTGTGAGAAAGATAGCCTTCTCCTGTGTCGTGACTGCTGAAGGTGTCAATAGTCACAAAAGTACCGTGAATTAAACGGTGAACGTGGCAAACTTCGTTGTTACGCACTTTGTATTTATCTCCTTCTGACTTACCAGCGACTAAAATTTCTACCGCGCCCTTTGTATCCTTGCTACCATATTTAAAAGTATTTGCGCCGTGAGTTTGTGCAAAAGAGCGCCGGATACGGTGAACGGCAATTTCCCAAGCTTGTCCGTGAATGGCTTTTTTAGCCCCTTCGTCCTCTATATTCAGAACTTCTGCCTTCAGACTAGCATCAATCCGAACTTGACCTTTAATCACCTGGTCATCATACTTATAGGTAATATTTGCGGTATAACCAGGGAAATTAGTATCCCAAGTGTAACGATTTTCATAAGCAGCCTGGAAAAGTTCTTGGGCAGAGATTTGAGTGACTGTCATGATAGTTGGCCTCTGATTACAAGTAAAAATAGCGTTTTATCGTTGATGATATTAGGATAGAACTAATATCAAGGTTGGCATAGTCCCCAAATGGGTACACTTATGGCTAAAAGTCTCCACGCCATTTTTCAAGCGATCGCTAATATCCAAAATGAGCAACAATTAAAACTAGCCCTTATGGATACAATTGGCGACCATTTTGCAGTACAACATTGGGGTATTGATATCCTGGATGAAGAACTAAATACTAAAATTGAAACTCCTGAAATTCCTGCTGTTTGCCTGGAAGCCAACCCCTTGGGTCGCTATGTTGTCGAACGTCACGCCCCCACCCATGAACAGTTAATTTTATCACCAGAAGACTGGAAAAACTACTGTACCCGCCACGAACACGTAATGACTGGTCCAATAGTTTGTGATGGTAAATTAATAGGAACTTTAAACTTTGCCCGTGACCCCGGAAGTCTCCCTTTTGATGGTAATGATTTAGCTGATTTAAGTGCCGTTTGTTTACATTTATCGGCGAAAATTGCCACGCTAAGGGCAAAACCAAAAACCTTTTCATCCATGGATAGTTGTCCTCTCACAGCCAGGGAATTAGAAATCGCCCAATTAGTAGCCCAAGGTTTAACTAATGGAGAAATTGCCGTTAAATTATGGATTACTCAAAATTCTGTCAAGCAAGCTTTAAAAAGAATGTTTCGCAAATTAGGGGTTTCTGCCCGTGCGGAAATGGTGGCAAAATTACAAAATAAATTGCAAAATAAACCCCCGACTTCTTAAAAAGGTTATGAATCTGAGTTAGTATTAGTTATGCACAATCAAAACATATTTTCCCAACTCGCCCCTTTTATTCAAGAATATATTTATCTTCATAATTGGACGGAATTAAGACCTGTACAAGTTGCCGCTTGTGAAGTGATATTTAACAGCAATTCACATTTACTTATAACTGCTGCTACGGCTGCGGGAAAAACAGAAGCGGCTTTTTTACCTGTTTTAACTTTGCTGCACCAAAAACCAGCAAATACTATTGGTGTTCTATATATTAGTCCCATTAAAGCCCTAATTAATGACCAATTTAATCGTCTCAATGATTTATTAAAAACCGCAGATATTCCTGTATATTCTTGGCATGGAGATATTAGTCAAAATCGTAAAAATAACCTTTTAAAAAATCCCCGAGGGATTCTACAAATCACCCCAGAATCTCTAGAGAGTCTATTAATTAATAAACATCAAGAATTAACTCGCCTATTTGGAGATTTGCGTTTTATTATCATTGATGAAATTCATGCTTTTATGGGTTCAGAACGGGGTAATCAAATTATTTGTCAATTACAAAGACTAGAAAGAATTATCCCCACCCCACCTCGACGCATTGGTTTATCAGCAACTCTTGGCGATTATTCCATAGCTGAAACTTGGTTAAGTGCAGGAACAGATAAACCCGTAATCACTCCCAAGGTAGAATCAGGAAAACGCCAAATAAAACTAGCTGTAGAACATTTTTATCTTGATAGTGAATCTGAAACATCAGAATATGACCAATATATTTTTAATCTGACTAAATCTCGTAAGTGTCTCATATTTGCTAATAACAGAACTCAAACAGAGACGATAATTTCTTCTTTGCGTGAAGTAGCCAAAACACAAGGATTTCCAGATATCTATCATGTTCATCATGGGAGTATCTCTACCAGTTTACGACAAGCAGCAGAAAACGCCATGGGTGAACCCCAAACCCCTACTGTCATTGCGGCAACTTTAACCTTAGAATTAGGAATAGATATTGGTGAATTAGAAAGAGTTATTCAATTAGAATCACCCTTATCTGTTGCCAGTTTTTTACAAAGATTAGGACGTAGTGGGAGAAGAGGTGAATTTACCGATATGCGGTTTATTTGTCAAGAAGAAAAACCATTATCAGTATCTTCTTTACCAGAACAAATTCCTTGGCAACTTTTACAATCTATTGCCATTATTCAACTTTATTTAGAAGCACGTTGGATTGAACCCATTAAACCAATTAAATATCCTTTAAGTTTATTATATCATCAAACCATGAGTATTTTAGCAGCAACGGGAGAACTTTCACCGGCTGCACTTGCAAAAGAAGTTTTAAACCTACCACCATTTACTAATTTTTCTAAAGATGATTATTTATTATTACTGCGGTATTTAATTGACATTAATCATCTTCATAAAACTGAACAAGGTAAATTAATTATCGGTTTAGCAGGAGAAAAAATAGTCAATAAATTTCAATTTTATGCTGTTTTTGCTGATAGTCAAGAATATACAGTCAAACAAGGAGGAACAGAAATTGGGAGTATTGTTATTCCCCCTGGGGTTGGTAATCAATTTGCTTTAGCAGGTAAAAGTTGGGAAGTCCTAGAAGTTGATTTTAAAAAAAGAAATATTTTTGTTAAGCAAGTGGAAGGTAAAGCTACTATTTATTGGCGTGGTGGAAGTGGAACAATTCATAGTAGAATCATCCAGAGAATGCGACAAGTTTTATTAGAAGATACAAATTATCCCTATTTACAAAAAAATGCCCAACAAAGATTATCTCAAATTCGGGAATTAGTCAAAAAATCAAAATTAGCTCAAAATAATATTCTGTTATTAGAAAATGGTAAATGTTGTATTTTCCCTTGGATGGGAACTGTCGCTTATCGAACTTTAGAAAGATTATTAAATTCCTTTTGTCGAGAATCTTTAGAAATTACCAGCATGGGTGGTGTAAATCCCTATTATTTAACGTTAAAATTAGGAAAGGATAAATTTCACTCTGTTTATCCAGAAATTGCCTCCTTATGTGAACAAAGAATTTCTCCAGAACATTTAGTGAGTACAGCAGAAGCACCGGAGATTAATAAATATGATAAATTTATTCCTCATGTACTTCTAAGAAAAGCGTTTGCTGATGATTATTTAGATATCCAAGAACTGAAACAGCAGGTTAAACTTTGGCAGAATGAAAAATAAACTTTAACTAAACTTTAAATAATTTTAAATTATATTACTCTTTTAATACAGCTAATATCAGAAATTTCTGTTAACCTATAAAAACAGACGTTGGGTTCAGCGACAGCGTAACCCAAAAAAATCCATGCAATGTTGGGTTTCCTTGCGTTAACCCAACCTACACAATTTAATGTTTTAGAATTAAGTGAATTACATTTTACTAAAAATAGTATGCACAAATTATTATCTGGAAATTTAAAAACAGAAAAATTAGTCGTAAAAATTGCCAACTTACCGCTATCATTAGTAGGATTAAAGCTAGTGCAAATGTCTGATTTTCATTATGATGATGGTTTACTATCACTAAAAATGTTAACACAAGCAATTGCAGTCAGTAATACAGCAAAACCAGATTTAGTAATTTTAACTGGTGACTATGTTAACACAATTGCTAGACCCATTCATCAACTAGCACTAGAATTAAAAAATCTAGAAAGTCGTTTTGGTATTTATGCTGTACTGGGAAATCATGATATTTATTATCCCAGTTCCAAATTGGAAATTACCAATGCTTTAACAAATGTGGGAATTAATGTACTTTGGAATCAAATTGCTTACCCAGTAGGAGAAACATTACCTTTAGTGGGATTAGCAGATTTTTATTCACAGGAATTTAATCCAGAGTTGATTATGAATCAACTCGATTCTAATATACCTCGGATTGTATTATCCCATAACCCAGATACAGCAGAAATTCTCAAAAAACGGCGTGTAGATTTGCAATTATCTGGTCATACTCACGGTGGACAAATTGTAATTCCTGGTAAAGGTCCAGCCATCATGTACTATATCAAAATGATGGAAAAAATACCGAAAAAAATTCGACGTAAATTGCCATGTTTACGCCAAACTCATACCATATTGAAGCACTGGAAATGGTCAGAAGGTTTACACCAAATAGGAAATAATCAATTATATGTAAATCGGGGTTTGGGAACTTATTTTCCAGGACGGTTATTTTGTCCACCAGAAGTTACTATTATTACTTTAGAAGAGGGATAAAATTCGGTTCTACCGTACTTGTTATGCTAAATTACCAGTCTCAAAAAGGGAACTCTTAACTGGGAACAGTTGATAAAACATTGAGTTTAACTTCGTTATATTGAATCTGTGAATTACTGAATAAAATGTTGGGTTTGGTCTTCATTTTACCCAACCTACAGTTCACTGTGCGGGGTTAAAATTATTAATTAGCCATTTGGTATTAAAAATAGTATAATAGGAAGCCAGGCATGAATTTGTGATTTCTTATGTTTGCTACGCCGTTTGTATCCTTGGTAGATTCATCTAACTCCGTCAAATCTGATATTCCTCCTCTCCTTGGTGCTTCGGTGACGGAGTTAACTGCTTGGGTACAACAGCAGGGACAACCAAGTTATCGGGGAAAACAATTGCATGATTGGATCTATAATAAGGGTGTGCGATCGCTTGCTGATATTTCTGTATTTCCTAAAAATTGGCGTTCAGAACTTGCAGGTATTCCCATTGGCCGTTCTACTCTACATTACCGTTCTGTTGCCCCGGATGGAACAGTTAAATATCTTCTACAATTGACCGACGGGGAAATAGTCGAAACAGTCGGTATTCCCAGCGATAAACGCTTAACTGTCTGTGTCTCTACCCAAGTCGGTTGTCCCATGGCCTGTGATTTCTGCGCCACTGGTAAAGGTGGTTACAAGCGGAATCTAACCCGTGGGGAAATAGTTGACCAAGTACTGACAGTCCAAGAAGATTTTCAGCAACGGGTGAGTAATGTTGTCTTCATGGGTATGGGTGAACCACTGTTAAATACGGAAAATGTGATTTTAGCAATTAAATCCATCAATCAAGATGTGGGAATTGGTGCGCGATCGCTTACACTATCTACTGTAGGCATCCGCGATCGCATTTTACAACTTGCCCAACACCAATTACAAATTACCCTTGCTGTGAGTCTCCATGCACCTAATCAAGCATTACGGGAACAACTCATTCCCAGCGCCAAACCCTACCCCATCGAAGACTTACTCGCAGAATGTCGAGAATACGTAGAAATAACTGGACGGAGAGTAACTTTTGAATATATTCTTCTTGCTGGAGTCAACGATTTACCAGAACACGCTTTAGAATTATCCAAACGTCTGCGGGGTTTTCAAAGTCATGTTAACTTAATTCCCTATAATCCCATTCAAGAAGTAGATTATCAAAGACCAACCCGGGACAGAATAGAAACCTTTGTTAACGTTCTCCAACAACAAAATACTGCTGTTAGCGTCCGTTATTCTCGCGGTTTAGAAGCGGACGCAGCTTGTGGACAATTAAGAACAACAAAAAGGTAATAGGAGTGGTCAGTTGTCAGTTGTCAGTGGTCAGTTGTTGGTTGTTGGTTGTCAGTTGTCAGTGGTCAGTTGTTGGTTGTTGGTTGTTAGTAAAAAAATCTTCTCTGCCCCCCCGGCATCTTTGCTTCCTATCTCCTCGCATAA
>JBJTTJ010000073.1:0-9774 GCA_046080125.1 Cuspidothrix sp. | reverse complement strand
TTATATTCATCTCCCCATGTTCTCACTTCTTGGTTATCATCTTCACTTTTACCAATGGGTGTAAAGTCACTGGGAAGGTTAGGAAGTGCTAATAGTAATTCGTGAATTTGGGCTTTTAACTCTTTTTCCTGGGGTTCTAATTCACTTAATGTGGTCTTAATGGCGTTTCCTTCGTCCTTTAATGCCTGTATTTCTGGATTTTGAGACAAAACTAAAACTCCAGATTTTACTTTTTGACCCACTAATTTGCCAATTTCGTTACTGCGGGCTTGTAGTTCGTTGCGTTTAACTTCTAATTCCCGTTGTTGTTGGCTTAAATCTAATATAGGCTGAATGTCGTATTTACCGTTACGACTGTTTAATTTCTCTTGTACGAGTTGGGGGTTTTCTCTAATTTGTTTAATATCCAGCATTTGTTAGTTTTGGTAAGTTTTTGTACATCCTTAGTAAGGCCTTAGCAATGCTAAAACCTGCTAAACAATAAAATTGTAGGTTGGGTTAAGCGTCAGTGCAACCTCAAAAAGTCCTCAAGGGTTAAATTGATGAAAAAATCTGTTGTAGGGTGCGTCAAATGTCAAAAATTCGGCTATTTACATAAGTTATCCTGCTGTCTGGGTAGAACTCAGTGAAACACAACAAAAATAATATAGCCATTCCCATATAAGTGAGTTACAAGCTGTAACAATTAAACGCAAATATACGCAGGTACACACAGATAATTTTGCATGGAAATTAATTCAGGTATTAGCAAAAAAAATTGCATCCTTTTTTAAAAACCGAAGTTCAATCTTTGACTGTACCTCATAAACCTCGAATCTGCTGTAAGTTTAATATAGTTTTCTGTATTAATAAAATCAAACTGAAAAATATATAGTATAATAATTGGATTATATATCCTCTGTCAATCATTATTACGGTTGTTCTAATATGTCTAGTAATCCTGAAAATCAATTTTTATCTAATCTTCAAGACTATGCAAAGGATCTAACTACTAAATTTTCACTTGCTTCTGTTTCTTTTGGTGCAGAATATCAATTGAAGTCACCTATTGAAAATTTATTAAAGTCAGCAGCAAATATTTTGAATTTATCTATTGTCGTAGTTACTGAAGTACGAGAAAAGGTACTTTCAGGAAGACCAGATATGGGCATAACTATTAATGGTCTTTTAATGGGACATATTGAACTAAAAGCACCAGGAAAAGGCGCAGATCCCAGTAAATTAAAAGGAGATGATAAACAACAATGGGAAAAGTTTAAAAGTCTGCCAAATTTGATTTACACAGATGGTAACAGTTGGGGACTTTATCGCACTGGTGAAAAAGTAGGAAAAATCATTAAATTTTCAGGAGATATTACTGCTAAGGGTGCATCAGCTATTACCCTACAAAATGCTAATGATTTACTAATATTATTACGTGATTTTTTAAATTGGCAACCTATTGTTCCTTCTACACCTAAAGCTTTAGCAGAAATGCTTGCTCCTATTTGTCTTTTATTAAAAAAAGATGTTTTAACTGCTCTTGAAGATACTGAATCTAATTTAACTCAAGTAGCTAAAGATTGGCGACATTATTTATTTCCTGATGCAGATAATCAACAATTTGCAGATGCTTATGCTCAAACCTTAACCTATGCACTTTTATTAGCCAGATTTTCCGGTGCAGATGATTTATCTTTGCCACAAGCTGTTAAAACTATTAGAACAGGTCATAATTTACTAGCGGATGCTTTAAAAATATTGGGTGATGAAGCAGCACGGGAACAAATAGAAGTTTCTGTAAATTTATTAGAAAGAATAATTGCAGCTATTGATATTACAGCACTAAATAAAGATGGTTCTGAAGATCCTTGGTTATATTTTTATGAGGATTTTCTGGCTAAATATGATCCAAAAATGCGAAAAGAAAGAGGTGTTTATTATACTCCTATTCCTGTAATTAAAACACAAGTTAGATTAGTAGCTGAATTATTAGCAGAACATTTTGATGCTGAATTTTCCTTTGTAGATGATAAAGTTATTACTTTAGATCCTGCTTGTGGTACAGGAACTTATATTTTAACAGCTATTAAACATGGACTGGATCAAATTAGTAATTTACGAGGAAAAGGAATGAGGGTTTCTGCTGCTACAAATGCGGCAGCAAATATTCACGCTTTTGAAATTTTAGTTGGTCCTTATGCGGTTGCCCATTTACGTCTAACTCAACAGATTTTAAGTGAAGGAGGAACTTTACCAGAAAATGGTGTTCATGTTTATTTAAGTGATACTTTAGAATCTCCTTACTCGGAATTAAGTGGTAATTTACCTTTAATTTATAAATCTTTAGGTCAAGAATATAAACGCGCTCAGAAGATTAAACAAAATACACCAGTTATGGTTTGTTTAGGAAATCCACCTTATAACCGGCAAATAATTGATGAAGATGATTTAATTAATCAAAAAAGAAAAGGTGGATGGGTAAGATTTGGAGATGATGAACAAAAGACTGATGAAAATGAACAATTGATCAAAAAACGTCCTATTTTAGAGGATTTTATTGAACCATTAACAGCAATGGGTTATGGTGTTCATGCGAAAAATTTATATAATGATTATGTTTATTTTTGGCGTTGGGCGTTGTGGAAAGTATTTGAGGCTAATGAAAAAAATAAAGCCGGAATTATCAGTTTTATTACTGCTTCTTCCTATTTGCGTGGACCCGGATTTGCGGGAATGCGAAAAGTGATGCGTCAAACATTTGATGAACTTTGGATTATTGATTTAGAAGGTGATAATTTAGGGGCAAGAAAAACCGAAAATGTATTTGCAATTCAAACTCCTGTGGCTATTGCTATTGGTGTTTGTTACCATCAACCTCAACCTGAAGTTCCTGCTAAAGTTCATTTTACACGAATTGATGGTACAACTCAAGAAAAATTAGCAATTTTGGAGAATATTCATTCTTTTCAAGATTTACAATGGCGTGAATGTGCAAATAATTGGAATGATTTATTTTTACCTGTTAATGATACAAATTATGGTAATTGGGCAAAGTTAACTGATTTATTTCCTTGGCAAAGTGGTGGAGTACAATTTAAACGAACATGGACAATTGGTGAAAATCAGGAAGTGTTAAATGAGCGTTGGAAAACGTTGGTTAATGCTAGTAAATCCCTAGGAATACAGAAGAAACTCTTTAGAGAAACCCGCGATCGCAAAATTACCAAACAATATAGATCATTAGTAGATGGAACATTATTACCTCCGATTACTAACTTATTACCTAAAAGTCCTCCTGTACAACCAATTCGTTATGCTTATCGCAGTTTTGATCGTCAATGGGTATTATTAGATAATAGACTTTGTGATTATGCTAAACCTGGGTTACTTCGTTCTCATGGTAATAAACAAGTTTATATGACAAGTTTATTAACTAATGTTTTAGGTGATGGTCCATCAGCAGTTACTACCTCATTAATTCCTGATTTACATTATTTTCGTGGTTCTTTTGGTGGTAAACATATTATTCCTCTGTGGAGAAATTCTGAAGCTACTGAACCTAATATTACTAATGGAGTTTTAGAAGTTGTTAGTAATATACTCAATTACAATATTTCCCCAGAGGACTTTTTCGTTTACTGTTATGGAATACTTGCAACTCCCAAATATGTGAAAGAATTTTGGCATGAACTAGAAACACCTGGTCCAAGGATTCCCATTACAAAAAATCGGGATTTATTTATTAAAGTAGTAGAAATAGGACGCACTTTAGTTTGGTTACATACCTATGGTGAAAGGTTTATTCCCAGTGGTAAAAAACTAGGTAAAATTCCTACTGATAGAGTTCGTTGTCAAATAGGAATACCCAATACAGTCAACGATTATCCTACAGAATTTTCCTATGATATCGGTACACAAGAATTAAAAGTTGGTAGAGGTGTATTTGAAAATGTCCGTCCAGAAGTTTATAATTTTAGTGTTTCCGGTTTAGAAGTTGTTAAATCTTGGTTAGCTTATAGAATGAAAGATGGTGCAGGTAAAAGATCTTCACCTTTAGATGATATTCGTCCTCAAATTTGGCAATTTGACAATGAATTACTGGATTTACTTTGGGTTTTAGATGGTACTGTTGACTTATATCCTGAGTTATCTTCTTTATTCGATCAAGTGATCAAAAGTGAATTATTGACAGCTATGGAGTTTCCACAACCAACAGAGTTAGAAAAATCTAATTCTTTAGAAGTTCAGAGTGAGTTACCACTTTTAAATTTGGAAGAAATAGATGCAGAAGATGAGTAAATAGCTGACTCTATCTGTCGTATAACTGATCAAAAATCCCGTTCAAGAACTCAAGGGACACGGTGGGGGAATTTATGGACTGGTATTAAGTTGTAGGGGGAACGGCCATTGGCATTTCTATAAAATGGGCAATAATACTACATTTTTAAGAGGTGAAGACCGATCCAACTATTAGACCAGATGTTTCTACAATAGTTCTATTAGTTATAGCAGTATGCAGTTATCTCCTATCCTCTGCTTCCTGCTATAGTAGTTCCTGATTCTAAAACCATAATGCAACCCACTAACCCCAATCAATTTACGGAAAAAGCTTGGGAAGCGATCGCCCACACCCCCGATGTCGCTAAACAGTATCAGCAACAACAGTTGGAAAGTGAACACCTAATGAAAGCTTTGCTGGAACAGGAAGGACTGGCCAGCGCGGTTTTTACTAAAGCGGGTGTAAATATGCAAAAGTTGCGCGATCGCACAGAGCAATTTATCCAGCGTCAACCCAAGGTATCTGGTACTAGTGCCTCTGTTTATTTAGGTCGCAGTTTAGATACACTATTAGACCGAGCAGAAAAATATCGTCAGGAATTTAAAGACGAATTTATTTCTATTGAACATTTACTATTAGGTTATGCCAAAGATGACCGTTTCGGTAAAGGTCTATACCAAGAATTTGGTTTAGATGAAAACAAACTCAAAAATATTATTAAAGAAATTCGGGGGAAACAAACAGTGACTGACCAAAATCCAGAAGGTAAATATCAAGCGCTGGAAAAATACGGCCGCGATCTCACAGAAGCCGCCCGTAAAGGTCAATTAGACCCCGTAATTGGTCGTGATGATGAAATTAGACGTACAGTACAAATTCTCTCCCGCAGAACCAAAAATAACCCGGTGTTAATTGGTGAACCTGGAGTGGGGAAAACTGCGATCGCCGAAGGTCTAGCACAACGCATAGTAGCAGGTGATGTTCCCCAATCTCTCAAAGATCGTAAACTCATTAGTTTAGATATGGGGGCTTTAATTGCCGGGGCAAAATTCCGAGGTGAATTTGAAGAACGTCTCAAAGCAGTATTAAAAGAAGTCACCGAATCTGGTGGCAATATTGTATTATTTATTGATGAAATTCATACCGTTGTTGGCGCAGGTGCAACCCAAGGATCTATGGATGCTGGGAACTTATTAAAACCCATGTTAGCAAGAGGTGAATTGCGCTGTATTGGGGCGACAACTTTGGATGAATACCGCAAATATTTGGAAAAAGATGCAGCCTTAGAAAGACGCTTTCAACAGGTTTATGTAGATCAGCCTAATGTCGTTGACACTATTTCCATTTTGCGCGGTTTGAAGGAACGCTATGAAGTTCATCATGGGGTACGAATTTCTGATAGTTCCCTTGTCGCTGCGGCTACTTTATCTAATCGTTATATTAGCGATCGCTTCCTGCCAGATAAAGCCATTGACCTAGTAGATGAAGCTGCTGCTAGATTAAAGATGGAGATCACCTCCAAACCCGAAGAACTAGACGAAATTGATCGAAAAATCCTCCAATTAGAAATGGAAAAACTCTCTTTACAAAAAGAAAGTGACCCCGCTTCCCGTGAACGTTTAGAAAGATTACAAAAAGAACTTGCTGACCTCAAAGAAGAACAAAGAACTCTCAACACACAATGGCAATCTGAAAAGGATATTATCACCAAAATTCAATCAATCAAAGAAGAAATTGACCGAGTTAATTTGGAAATTCAACAAGCAGAAAGAAACTATGATCTCAACCGAGCAGCAGAATTAAAATATGGTAAATTAACAGATTTACATCGCCAATTACAAGCTATAGAAAGTGAACTTTCTCATACTCAAGGTACGGGAAAATCATTATTACGAGAAGAAGTCACAGAAGCGGATATTGCTGAGGTGATTTCTAAATGGACAGGTATTCCCATCAGTAAATTAGTAGAATCAGAAAAAGAAAAACTCCTCCATTTAGAAGATGAATTACATCATCGTGTCATCGGTCAACAGGAAGCTGTTACGGCCGTAGCAGACTCTATTCAACGTTCTCGCGCAGGACTTTCTGACCCAAACCGTCCCATTGCTAGTTTTGTCTTCCTTGGTCCAACCGGTGTAGGTAAAACCGAACTAGCTAAGGCCTTAGCTGCTTATATGTTTGACACGGAAGAGGCCTTGGTCAGAATTGATATGTCCGAATACATGGAGAAACACGCGGTTTCCCGTTTAATTGGTGCGCCCCCTGGTTATGTAGGTTATGAAGAAGGGGGACAGCTAACAGAAGCTATTCGTCGTCGTCCCTATGCAGTCATTCTCTTCGATGAAATTGAGAAAGCACACCCTGATGTATTTAACATCTTCTTACAAATACTTGATGATGGCAGGGTGACAGATGCTCAAGGTCGCACCGTAGACTTTAAAAATAGTATTATCATCATGACCAGTAACATCGGTTCTCAATATATCCTAGATATATCTGGGGATGATAGCCGTTATGATGAAATGCGAAATCGAGTCATGGAAGCGATGCGAAATAGTTTCCGTCCAGAGTTCCTCAACCGTTTAGATGAACTGATTATTTTCCACAGCTTACAAAAATCTGAACTGCGGAATATTGTCCAGTTACAGGTAGACCGACTCAGACAAAGATTGACTGACCGGAAAATGTCTTTGAAATTATCCAGTTCTGCCCTTGACTTTTTAGCGGAAATAGGGTATGATCCCGTTTTCGGTGCCAGACCATTAAAAAGAGCAATTCAAAGAGAATTAGAAACCCAAATCGCTAAAGCCATTTTACGCGGTGATTTTAGCGATGGTGACACCATTTTTGTAGATGTGCAAAACGAGCGCCTTTCCTTTAACCGCTTACCAGCAGAGGTGTTTACTGGTTAGAGGTATATTTATTGTCTACACAAATTATAAATTGATGTCAGAATTCGGGGAGCTGGGTATTAACGATTAGTACAGATTTAGGAGTTTAGCACTGCTAAACCCCTAAACGCTAAACGAGACTCAAGGTTACTTTAAGAATAACATCATTGTAATCTTGATCTCCCCCACCTGCTAAATCTTCAAAACCAAAGACATTATTTCCTAATAAGCGAATGTGATCGACTTTATCAGCATTAGCTCCTAAATAGGCAAAGTAAGCTTGATCAACTTGTCCATTCAAAACTTGATCTACAGTGCGACCATTAGTAAGAATAAATGGAGCGAAAATACTTCCTCCTGTTAATGTCTTATCTGTAAAACTGGCAGTTGCTTGGTTATCAACTATGAGGTCAATTCCCGCCACACGATTTTTGATGGCCGCTTGAGCATAACCTGATTCACCAGGACGAAAATCAATAGTACCATTGCCATCAACATCAATCCCACCATTTTCATCTGCTACTTTATAAAAGCCGACGAAATTGTTAAAAGCTGCTTCTCTATTCACAGTAAAATTAGCTTTTACATCTTGAGTTATATCTCGTAAATCAAGGACTTCTCCTTGTTGTTTTCCTTGCAGATTTGTACCCAATGGTAATGGGTCATTTGTGGATTTAATGTTGACTACCAAATCTTTGAAGTCAGTATTATTATTAGATCCATCTTTCCAAGCTAAGGAAAAACCATCAGTACCCAAATCTGTAATTTTTTGGCGGGTGAGGTCAGAGAAAAGTATGTCTGAAGTTGGGGTATTCCCATTTTGGACGCTATCAATTGTACCGTTTTTAACTAATAAGAATCTCAGGCTATTGCCAGATTCAAATTCTAGTAAGCTTGTGAGATTGTTGATATTAAATCCATTGGGACGATTGGCAATAGTTGAGAAAATCACCTTTGATTTGTTCAAAGCTGCTTGAGTATAACCTGTTTCCCCCGGAGCAATACCATTAATTTTACCTTGGGCATCGTCAACGGTAAATACAGCCAACTCATTGACTAGATTGGAATTACGTCCCGCAAGAGTAACTTGAAGTTTTGGTTTGTTCCCAGAAATTGTAAAGATGTCATCAGCAATCTTGCCGAGGCTAAGGGTACGTTCTAAAGATCCAGTGATGTCAACGGTTACTGTTGCGGTGTCGAAGTTCCCATTACCGTCACCAACGGTATATTCAAAACTATCAGAAGCTGTTGCTTCGGGTGCTAATAAATCAAACTGGCTATTAGGATCATAAACAAGGACTCCTGCGTCAGTGAGGCTGACAATAGCTCCTGATGCTAAAGTCACCTTATTGCCTAAAGCGATCGCGCTATTGTTGATTTTAGTAATAGACTTGTCCGAAAATTAAATGTGCGTTTTCTAAAACCCTTGTAGAGACGTTCTATAGAACGTCTCTACATTAATTCCCGGAAATGTCTAATGGTTAGAGGGTCATCATTAGGATCACTGTCGTTGCTTAATACGTTAATTTCAACAGAAGTTGACGAGGTGGTGTTAGCTGTGTCTGTAATGGCAATGGGGGCTTGAGCAGATTGTTTGAGAGCATCACCACTTGTGAAGCATCCGCAGCCTGAAAGTTTTTGCCCCCGGTTGCATTGGCAAGTTTTGTAAAATCGGCCGCTGCTGATGGGTCGTTCCCAATAAGAACACTGAAAATTTCGACTGGAACGATGATTGGAGAGCCTGTAGCATCGGCAGATAATACAGAGAAACTGGTAACAGTGAGTCCGTCTGTGGGGTTAGTGGTTTGGATATCGCTGGCAAGCAAAGACCTTGCAGAATTAGAAGTAAATGTCCACTTATGGAAAGCCCACCTGCGCCAGAGCTTCCTGAAATAGAACCACTAAATAATACAACTGGCGTTCCTTCAATTAATATTTTGCTCATTTTTTTGATTATTTCAAAATTGTACCCCCTCAATAAATCAGGGAAAGAATTATTCAGAAATCCATTGGTTTTCTCTCAGATATCAAATCTAAGGAATAATATTAATTTCTGTGATTTTTAGTTCATTGTTATAGTATCCTGTTACGACGACTTTTAGGAAAAAAGATTAAACCTTTAATCCATTTAAAAATTGCATTTCTTTTCAAGAATTTGTCCATCAACATCCTTCTGAAAATTTAATCAGTAAAAATATCCATAAGCTACTAAATACTGAAGAACCTAGTAGTTAGAATAACTAGACTAAAATTCACTGTATTCAATAGCACAAAACCTAGATGATTTTAAAAGTTTATCAAACCCATGTCAATCTGTCTAAAGACATAGATTAAAAATTTTATAGTAAAATTAAGCACATTCTAGAGAAAGCATCGCACTAAAAAAGGGAGTTGTGGAAATAACCCCCTTTACCTAATATTCTAATATTCTTTTGTGCTTGAAATTTTTACACCAATAAGTTAACATGAAATATCATGAGAATTTCATCTAAACCTCCAGGAGACCCCCACCAAAACTGTACTCAGTTTGGTGATGGGAGGAATGGAGGGTTAATTGTGAAACGTCCCTTGAGTAATTTTGTGCGCCAGCACAAACAATGAAAGGGACAGTTGAGCAATTAA
>JBJTTJ010000072.1:0-29652 GCA_046080125.1 Cuspidothrix sp. | reverse complement strand
TTTTGCTTCGTAAGTGCTGTTTTGTATTTGTAAAACCATAAATTTTGTGAGTTGTTTAATTTGTCCGTTGTCAGTAATAAATATTTATAATCGTGGTTGTCTTGAATGTCTGGAAAAATCTCCTTTTAGCACCCTTGGGGACCGCTATATTAGCTAAACCGCAGCTGTTTGTTTAGGTTGTGCGTGTGCAGCTGCTTGAGTGCGACGTTCACTTAAATAACCAAAGAACTCCTTACCCTCACGCAGACGGCGCACTAACATTTGTCTGTCAGTTAGCATTTCCCGGACAATGGGAATAATAGCCTTGGGACGGAAATAAAATTTGCGATACATTCTTTCCACTGCGTCTTCAATTTCTGCACTGGAAAGAGTGGAATATTGCAAAGTTGAAGTTTGAATACCGGAAGTTGCTACCAAAGACTCATTAGCAAACCAACCATTTTCTCTAGCCTGTGCATACAATTCTGTACCAGGATAAGGTGCGGCAATAGAGACTTGAATTGTATGGGGACTTAATTCACAAGCAAAGCGAATAGTTTCCTCTACAGTTTCCTTAGTTTCGATAGGCAACCCGATAATAAAAGTTCCATGAACAGTAATACCAAGTTTGTGGCAATTCTTCATAAATTCTCGTGCCACTTCCAGTTTGATACCCTTTTTGATATTATTGAGGACTTGTTGATTACCAGATTCAAACCCTACTAATAATAACCGTAAACCATTATCGCGCAAAGTTTTGAGAGTATCATAATCTAAATTAGCCCGGGCATTGCAACTCCAAGTTATATTGAGTCGTTTCAGATGTTCACTAATAGCGATTGCTCGTTGTTTGTCAATGGTAAAAGTATCATCATCAAACATATACTCCCGTACCTTATCCCCAAATAAATCCTTAGCTTCAGCCATTTCTCGACCTACAGCATCCGGGCTTTTATGACGATATAAATGTCCACCAATAGTTTGTGGCCACAGACAAAAAGTGCATTTAGCAGGACAACCCCGCCCCGTATAAAAAGAAATGTAAGGATGTTGCAAATAGCCAATAAAATATTTGCTAATATCCAAATCACGGGCATAAATCGGCAACACACTAGGCATGGCATCCCAGTCGTGAATTAAAGGACGTTCTTCAGTTTGGCGAATATTTCCTAATCGGTCTCGATAACTCAACCCCTTAATTTCATCCCAAGGTTTACCCTCCGCCAACTCCTTGCAAGTATAGTCAAATTCATTACGACAAACAAAATCAATTACTGGATTTTCGCGCAAAGTTTCCTCTGGTAAAACCGCCACGTGCGCCCCCACAAAACCAATTTGTACATTGGGATTTTGGGCCTTGATAGCTTCAGCACACCTCACATCATTACCTAAAGAAGGAGTGCTAGTATGCATAATTACCAATTCATAATCCTTGGTAATTTTCAACACATCATCCACCGTTTGCCCATGGGGAGGTGCATCAACCAACCTACTCCCAGGAACTAAAGCTGCCGGTTGTGCTAACCAAGTCGGATACCAAAAGGAAGTAATTTCTCGTTTTGCTTGATATCGTGCCCCCGCACCACCATCAAACCCATCAAAAGACGGTGGACTCAGAAATAAAGTAGTTTTCATCAATATCTCCCACACACAAATTTTTTATTTTGGTAATTGGTAATTGGTAATTGGTAATTGGTAAAATTTAACTCCTAACTATCACCTATCACCGTGGCGTAGCACCGTCAGCTAACTAACCTTAACATTCACACCCATAAGGTTTTCAATCAGTGAAACAACATCACTACGACTGAGTTTTTCCTTACCATTGGCTAAAGCATCGAGAGTACCATGGGCTAAGGCCAAAGGAATTTGGCAAAATTGCAAAGCCGGGCCATCTGGCAAAGAATTAGTATAAGCATCTGCTAAAATCAGATTACGACGGGCGTACTCTTGAAGATTTTCGTTATTCCAACCCAAAGGGAAAAAATTCACCCCACGAGTTAAATCCTCAGAATTATTACGCAGAATATTTACAGCTTGCAAACCCCTACCAAATGCTATGGCTTGAGTCCGGTTGCTTTGAGTTCCATCATACCAATTCCATAAATCTGAGAGCAACAAGCCAACTGCACCCGCTACGCCAAATGTATAACGATCTAAATCTGCTTCTGTTTCTATTTTCCAGTTTTTATCTGCCCAATAAGCCATTCTATCAGCCATAGCTGCCGTTGCATCCCAAATCCGAGGCGCAATGGTTTCAGGTGCTAATATTGACCACTCTCTAATGCGTAGGCTGACTTCTTGTAAAGAATCTTCGTATCCTTTAAATCCTAGGGCGAAAGCATTAAGGGGAAAACCATCTACTCCTGCTTGTAATGTCAGACTGATATTTTGCAACAGGTGTTTTTTAGTCCTGTTATCTAAATCCGGATCATCTTCGATTTGATCAATAGCTCGCATACATAAGTATGCTGATGCTACCGCTTCTTGTAATCCTGATGGTAAAATACTAATTGGAATATAAAAAGTTCGACTAGTATCCTTGAGGATTTGCAACGCATCTCCACGTAAATCCATTTTGTTCACTCCTCGTTTGATTTTCACACCACGTACAATTCAGATTTTTTGATAATACTGGATTTAGTTTTTACTAAACCAGAAAACCATACATACCCTAGCATTTAATCTAGGAATTAATAGTCTATGGTGTCGCACTTAACATAAGTCTCAAGCTTATCAAAATTTAGTATAGTATATAAGGTTTTAGTAGCAACTTCTTTACTGATGAGTATAGATATGCAAAAGGAAGATTAAGAGTATCAAAATTAACCCAATGTCAAGGCATTTGAGATGATTTGATGATCAATAGTGGATTTTGCCTAAAAATGTGCATTTTGTGTAAAGTATATGCAGGTAAACGCCAGAATATCATATTCACTCAAAATAATTGGCTAAAATTTATCTGATAGGTATTGATCCTAGCAGGAGATAATCAAGAAGTTAGCCAGAATTGGGCTATTGCCAATTTACTTACAACATCCTTAGTTTATTATTTAGAGGTATCAATGCAGCTTAATGATCTTAACAGAAAAACAAACGAATATAAAGAACTGAAAGAAAAACCCCATTGGCAAGGGCCTGCCACAAAAGCCAATATCAAGGCTAAAGAACCTAATCCAGCCAATAATAGCATCTTTAATGAGGATGATAATCGTGGTCGAGTGGCAATTTTTATTGATGGCTTAAATCTATTTCATGCTGCATTACAACTAGGTATTGAAATTGATTATGTCAAATTGCTGTGTCGTTTAACCAAAACTTCACGATTATTACGCGCCTTCTTTTATACAGGTATGGATACTTGCAATGAAAAGCAACAGGGGTTTCTGTTGTGGATGCGTCGTAATGGCTATCGTGTTGTTACTAAAGATATGAGTGTAGTTCCAGATAACAACTACAAAAAACCAAATTTGAATGTGGAAATCGCTGTAGATATGATTACCTTAGCACCCTATTATGATACTGCGGTTTTGGTTAGTGGTGATGGTGATCTCTCCTATGCGGTAAATGCAGTTAGTGGCATGGGTGCTCGAGTAGAAGTAATTGGTTTACAAACATCAACTAGCGATCATTTAATTGATGTGGCTGATGAATTTATAGATTTCGATAGTATTAAACAACACATCCAAAAAGATTCTTATCTTGGTTATAGTTATCGAACCTCTGCTAACTACCAGATGTAAGTTTCCATTGGTTGATTTTTCTGGTACACCAGGAATTTAAGAACTCAGGACTTCAAATTATGTAAGTTTGAGGTAATTGGTGTTGCATTTTATTTGGCACTTTTTTAATATCTATGCTATACCAGTGTAGAACTAGCTAATAAAACATTAATAAGTACAATTACTATACTCTAGAATTAAGTTTTAAATTCAGAATGATTGGGTAATTAATGTATTGTTTAGCATTCACTTAAAGTCTACCTAAAATAGTTTTTAAAACTCATTTGATTAAAGGAGAAAGGAGTAGCTATTATGAATCAAATTCAGTTAACTTTAATTATTAGCTATGTGATTATGACCGGCTATTTTTTTACCAACTGGTTAACCTTTTCTCTACGTCATCCGACATCTTCTCCAGAGGATAAATTCTTATCTTTTATTATGTTTATTATCACTACGATTTTATGGCCTGTAGTGATTTTAATGTCTTTTTGGGAAGTATTCAAAAAAGGCAAATTAGAATTAGTTACAGTAATTCCTGTACTTTTAGCAATCTTTGCTGTGGGTATTTCCTACTATTTAAGTTCTGCACATGAACATTGGCTGTGAGTTGTTAGTGGTCAGTTGTTAGTGGTCAGTTGTTAGTAAAAAGTCTTCTCCTGTTGTCTCTTTCCTCGAATAGATAATTTAACCTAAATTTGTGGTGATTTTAACTAAATCTTTACTTATTGGTTCTGACTTCGATAGAAGATTGTAAGAATGAAATAAAAACCACAGTATATCTATCGAGTTCTAGATGTATATAGGATTCCAAATGCTTGAAGCTATTGCTGTTGCTTGGCTATTACTGATAATTGGAGATTTCCTTTCTACCTTTTTCTATCATGTTCCTGAACACGTTTTTGGCAGCCTCCATTTGAAAACTCATCATTCTTGGAAAAAGAATTTCCGCCACTATGCCATTTTAACATTGAATTTCCAGGTGCTTTTGGATGGAATTTTGGGAGCTTTGCCCTATTTGTTGGTAGGGATTTGGCTATGGCCTTTATCTTTTGTGGGTGTTATTTGCGGTTTATTGTTTGGCCAGTTTCATGTGTGGTGGAGACACGTTATTTCTTTAGGTTGGCAAACGCCCCAAGCTGTGACGGTTTTATGTAAGTTTTTATTTATTACTACGCCCGAACAACACTGGTTACATCACCAAAAAACTAACTTGGGCTTTGGGGATATTTTTACGTTTTTTGACCAACCTGCGAAAGTTTGGATGCGTTGGTTAAGGTTAATGAGAATTAAGGGGCGGTTCTATCTGGGAAATTAGGTTTCTGGATAAGGGAGATTTTCGACTAGAATTAAAGACTTGAATTTTTGAGTGTGTCAAAAGTATGGTTAATTATGGATGTCACCATTAAAACCATACACGTTTAAAAATCAATGGTTAACTCTAGTCTTGTAGCAACAATCTATGTTAATCCCACTACTGGGAATGATACTAGTACGGGTTCTCGTACCAGTCCTTTAAAAAGTATTTCCCAGGCTATCAAACAGGCAAAAACCTCGACAATTATTCAGTTGGCTAATGGAACATATAGTACGGCCAATGGAGAAGTATTTCCTCTGGTGATTCCGGCGGGGGTGTTGGTGGTGGGAAATGAGGGAAATAAAGGTCAGGAAATGATTATTTCTGGTGGTGGGGACTATCAGAGTCCGAGTTTTGGGGTACAAAATATTACTGTCTTATTACTAAGTGATGCAAGTCTGTTAGGGGTGACTGTGATTAATCCTAATCCTAAAGGTACGGGGGTTTGGATTGAGTCATCCATACCAACGGTAGCTAATAGCACGTTTAAAAACTGTACTAGAGAGGGAATTTTTACCACTGGCAATGCTAAACCAGGCATTCTGGATAATTTATTTATTAACAATAAAGTCAGTGGATTAGTTATAGCTAGAAATAGTAAAGGGGAAGTGCTGCGGAATGTATTTCAAAATAATGCTTTAGGGATAGCGATTAGTGATTTTGCTGCCCCTTTAGTAGCCAATAATAAACTTTCTGCTAATGGGACAGCGATCGCACTTTCTCGTGATGCTAAACCAGTATTACGCCGCAATCTGATTACAAATAATACCCAAGGTGGTCTATTAATTAATGGTAATGCCGTTCCCGACTTAGGCAATCCCCAAGATCCGGCGGACAATATTTTTCGAGAACAGGGTAAATTCGATTTACAAAATGTCACGGAGCAAAAAATTATGTCCGTAGGCAATCAGTTAAATTTAACTCAAGTAATTGGGGCAATAGATTTTATCGCGGCCACGGCGGACACTCCCAGTCAAATAGGAGTGAGTACGCGGTTTGCTGATTTGGAGGGACATTGGGCGGCTGGGTTTGTAGAAGCTTTGGTGAGTAAGGGGTTTATTAGTGGCTTTCCCGATGGGACGTTTCAACCAGCTACGCCCATTACCCGCGCCCAATATGCAGCTTTGATAGCCAAGACCTTTCAATTGCCAGAAAGTAATCAATTAGATAGATACAAGGATGTCAAAGCAAAATTTTGGGGTGCTAAAGCCATAGCTAGTGCGGCGGATAGAGGCTTTTTGAAAGGGTTTCCTGATGGTACATTCCGACCAGGCAATAATTTAACGAAAATTCAAGCCCTAGTCTCGATTGTGAATGGTTTAAACCTGAGTGGTGGTAATCCTAATGTGTTGATCGTATACCGCGATCGCACTCAAATTCCCAGCTATGCTACCAGTGCAGTAACAGTAGCTACCCAAAAACTATTGGTAATCAATTATCCCCAAGTAGATCAATTAGAACCTCTGCGGGAAATCACTCGCGCGGAGGTGGCAGTGCTAATTTACCAAGCATTGGTGTCTATGGGTATGGAAAATCCCCTCCCTAGTCCCTATATTGTCAAACCAGAGACAGAAATTCCTTCTTTTTCCGATATTGTCGGACATTGGGCAGAACCATTTATCCGGGCATTGGTTAGTATGAACTTAACCCAAGGTTTTGCCGATGGCACATACCAACCCGATCAAGCGATGACCCGCGCTCAATATACGGCTTTAATTGCTGCTGCTTTTAACCCTCCAGCTAAACGCCCATCTCCAGAATTTACAGATATTCCCCAGGATTTTTGGGCGGCTAATGCCATTGAAATTGCTGCTAGAGGTGGTTTTGTGGGGGGATTTAGCGATCGCACTTTCCGCCCTCATCAAAATGTGCAACGGTTACAGGTCATAGTCTCCCTAGTCAACGGTCTGGGACTATTAACCAATGAACAAAAAACCATCACCTACATTGACCAAGATAAAATTCCCGAATATGCCCAGACAGCAGTTACCATCGCTACCCAACAGCAGATAATTGTCAATTATCCCGATCCAAATTTGCTTGCACCTACTAGGGAAGCCACCCGTGCGGAAGTTGCAGCTATGGTTTATCAGGCATTAGTAGCTAGTCAACGCACAAAAGTCATCAACTCACCTTATATTGTTTTGCATATCAGCAATTGACAAGTAGAATGGAAAACACTGCCTATCTATTTTGCTGCTCGTGAAAAAAATATTCATGTAGCTAAAAGTACGTTAGGCTAAATGCGATGGGTGAAATGTTTATACCTATTGCCTAACACTCACAGCCCATGTTAACAACAGCCCCGGTAACTCCAACTTTTGCGGCTCCAGCCGAATTAGCAGCCAAGTTATTAACTCACTACAGCTTTGATCTCAACGGATTTAATGCTAGTGAGTTGATTAACCGTTGGCAAGTAGAATATCCCTTGCATTGGTTACATTTAGCAGTAATTGAAGCTTTGTACCAAGGTCGTTATAAAGCTATATCTGTTCAGCAAATCTTGACCTTTTGGCGGCGCAAGGGAGAGGCCACATATCATTTTAATATGGAATTTGAACGCATGATCTGTAGCAAATTCCCTGAAAGACTTACTTCTATCTCCCTACCAGTTTTACCACCCATGAAACAGGAGATCAGGACGGAAACTTCTCACCATCCTCAGTTATTACCCGCCCAAGTTAGTTATAATTACGAAATAAACAATCATTTACACCCTAGGAAGGAGAACGGAGACTCTTCTGCAGAACCTCATGTTTCCCAACCTGCTACTTTCGCAGCGCGGACAAATGTTAAACGGCAGGAAGTTCTTGAGGCCATTTTACCCCCTTCCCCAGCACTGGAGATCATGCCGTCAGCAACTACCAATCATCCGCCTATTGGTCGTTTTATGCCCCAGCAAAGCGATCGCACGGAATCTTTTACCTCCAAACTCAAAGCCCTTACGGGTGAACATCTGGAGTTTGTGTTTTAGCCATTGGTAATACTGTATACCTAAGATAAATTCCTAGCCAAACAAAACCAATTATTATCAAAGTACCCATTCCCAGAAAATTGGGCAGCCAGAAAACGACTTCTACATGATTGATAGCACCTAGTTGAAGTTGCCAAATCAATTGATTACCGTGTTTTTCTGGTTGCAAAATATTTTCATTGTTGTTAATATTTTTGATGCCCCAAGGTGCATTTAAACTAAAGTCTAAATTGAGAAAAGAATTATCAGCTTTAGTGATAAACATCCCTAATGAACGCAAATCTAAATCATAAACTAAATGATTTCTGGAAAATAGAAAAAAGTTAGTATCTTCGGCGGTTAAATTGGCAGTAATATTAGAAAATTGTGATCTATCCTCTATTTTTAATGAACTATTTTGATAAAATTCTGTAAATTTATCCTGCAATTCCTTGGCACTGCTAAAGGGAATTTTCACAATTATTTCAGTGGCAGAAACTCTTTCTATTGACCCTGATAATTTCCTAGCTCTGTTTTCTAAAGTTTTTAACCATTCAGATATATAGTCACTACTAAAAATAGTTATTTTTTCTGCTACTTGAATATGTTGTACTAATTGACCATTATTTGTGCTGTTAAAGTTCACTCCTAAATCATAATTGATACACCCAGATAACATCAATGATATAAAAACAACAATAAATGCAATCGGGTTGATTTTGGTAATAGCTAAAAGGGCAGATTTAATTGATTGTGAAATTTTCTGAATTGGGGTAGATACATTCATCGCTTAATTACTCCTGATTTACTCATTAAATTTTTCAGATTTATCCAGCAACCCCTAATTAGGTGGGTAGAGTATGTTAAGCTATGGCTAACACATCCTACAAATACTATTGTTATATAGAAATCCTACTTGAATCTTGCTCAATATACTGAGACTCAATCGTTCATGATATACGGTTTATGATTTACAGCTTGTTCAAAAATCAAATAGGAATCCTATAGAGAACAGGAAATTTATGCAAAACTCAACCAAACTAAATAGGAAATTGTCAAACCTACAGCCGTTAAAGCTACCCAAACAAAATTATTATCTTGAGTATTGACTGTACTTAAATCAATATATTCTTTTTCGACAGGTTTTTTCACAGATGGAGATTTGTTGGGTTTAGCGGCAATCATCACTTGAGATTTGTGATCAGAAATTGTGCCAAAATCAGGAATTTCTGTCATCCATTCTTGAGGACGATTAAGTTTAGGGGCTTTTAAAATGTAGGCCAGGCGTTTGGCCTGGTGACGCACTTCATAATGGGGATGACGGCTAAGTTCTTGACATAATGCGATCGCCTCTTGGGAACGTCCCGCAGCTTCATAAGCATTAACTAACCAAATTTCTACTTCCCCAGCTAAACGAGTATTTTTTCCTAATAGGGCGCTGGCTTGTTCTAAATTTTGTACAGATTCTCGATATTTACCATTTTCAAAGGCAGCTTTGCCAATTTCATACCGAGATTTAGCGATTTCTAAACTTTCTATGGTCATTGGTCAGTTGTCAGTTGTCAGTTGTCAGTTGTCAGTTGTCAGTTGTTAGTTGTTAGTTGTCAGTTGTCAGTTGTCAGTTGTTAGTTGTCAGTTGTTAGGTTTCTATGATCCTCTAAACTGAGAACCAAGAATCATTGTCCCAATACCCACGTCTGTAAATACTTCTAACAATAAAGCATGGGGAATACGGCCATCAATGATATGTGCAGCTTTAACTCCCTGGGCGAGCGATCGCACACAACAATTTACTTTAGGAATCATTCCCCCGCTAACTATACCATCAGCTATTAATTGCCGCGCTTCTCGAATATCTACTTTAGGGATTAAAGTAGATGGATCTTTATAATCTTCTAAAATTCCTCTGGTATCAGTTAGCAAAATTAACTTTTCTGCACTCAAAGCGGCGGCTATTTCCCCCGCTACGGTATCAGCATTAATATTATATGCCTGTCCAGTTTCATCAGCCGCTACGCTGGAAACAACGGGAATATAACCATTACTAGAAAGGGTTTCTAAGATTTTGATATTGACATTACTCACCTCACCCACAAAACCAATTCCCTCTTCCCCTTGAGGACGGGCAGTAATTAAGTGACCATCTTTACCACAAAGTCCTACGGACATACCCCCAGCTTGGTTAATCAGTGCCACAATTTCTTTATTCACACGGCCAACTAACACCATTTCCACTACATCCATAGTGGGTGCGTCAGTTACCCGCAAACCATTCTTAAACTGTGCTTCAATTCCCAGCTTACCCAACCAACTATTAATTTCTGGACCACCACCATGAACTAAAATTGGTCGCAAACCAACACAAGATAAAAACACGACATCACGAATGACTTTATCTTTGAGGTTACTATCCTTCATCGCTGCACCACCATATTTAACCACTACGGTCCGTCCAGCAAATTGTTGAATGTAAGGTAATGCCTCACTAAGAATTTCTACGCGATTAGCTTCCGCTTGCCTAATATACTCTGTATCATTCATGGTTTTGTCACCTAACTTGCCAATAATCTAGTTTAGGTAGATATTCTACCAGTTGAGTAAGTAGGTTGACGTTAAAAATTGTTCTTGGGATCAGGCTAAAGCAAAAAGGGTTTTAGCTTTGTTTGCTTTTACTAACCCACTTAATTCAATATTTTCCTATGTCTGGCAGTTCTTGTTGATCGCTCCATATTAATTTAATATAAGTCCTATAAAATGTTTTTCTCCAAAAAATCAATGCAATTATCATTAATCCAATATTCTCTGGTGGGAATAATCACTGTCTTATTGTTAGATATTGATATCAAACCCGTATTTTCTGGTTCTCCTCTGATTCTAGCCCAATCTGCAAATAAGACAGCTACGGACTCTTTAAATCAGGGTTTACAGGCGATTCAATTGGGAAGATTAGAAGATGCTATTACCGCTTTTCGTCAAGCGATTAAATTAGATCCTAAATTAGCAGCAGCACACTATAATTTAGGTTTAGCATTGCGACAATCAGGAAAGTTACAACCTGCGGCGGATGCTTTTTATCAAGCGACTCAAGCTGATTCTACATTTGCTTTAGCTTTTGCTAATTTGGGTGGGATATTATTAGAAGGAAATAATTTAAAATTAGCCAAAGATTATTTAAGCAAGGCTTTGGAATTAAATCCCCATCTCGGTTTTGCCCATTATAATATGGGATTACTGAAGGAAGAGGAGAAAAATTGGTCAGGTGCGATCGCTTCTTTTAAAAAAGCTAGAAATTATAGTCAAAATGCTCCCGAACCAGCCTATCATTTAGGTATATGTTATTTACAACTAGGGGAAATTGACCAAGCAAAAGCAGCTTTAAATCAAGCAATTACAATCAATCCCAAATATGCAGAAGCATACTATAATTTGGGTTCAATTTTGTTTAATCAAGGTCAATTAAATGAAGCTTTAGCAACTTTTAGAAAATCTGCTACTGTCAATCCTAATTATGCTAATGCCTATTATGGTGCTGGTTTAGTTTTTATACAATTAAAGCAATATAAAGAAGCTGTGAAAGTCTTCCAATATGCTAGAGATTTATATAATACTCAAGGCAATTTACAGTGGGCGAAAAATTCCCAGCAATTATTACAACAAGCAGAAACAATGAAAAAATGATGAACAAAATTTACGGAAAAATCTGTAAATGAAAAATGCTTAATTATAACTCCTACTAAGAACCTTCTCTCTTATATAGGGATTTTCTTGCTCTTTAAGGGTTTTTAATAGCCTTTCTTTCTGCTTTTGAGATAGATGATTTTTTGCTGGCATACTTTCCTAGCGATCGCTTATTTAGTTAACACCCTATTATACAATCAAGCTGCACAACAGCTTAATTCATAATTTATCAAAGATGATGTGTAGATATGAAAACACGAAAAAGAGGTGAAAACCATATTTAGGTTTTCCCTCTAAAACATAATTTTAACAAGTGATGATTTTACCGAATGTACTCTTTGAGTACGCTATTCCGATTAGGATGACGTAATTTACGGAGTGCTTTGGCTTCAATTTGACGAATCCGTTCGCGGGTGACGTTAAAAATCTGGCCGATTTCCTCCAAAGTTTTCATCCGGCCATCGTCCAAACCATAGCGAAGTCTAAGAACATCTCGTTCACGGGGACTGAGACTATCGAGGACTTTTTCTAGGTCTTCCCTAAGTAAGTTCTTAGAAACTTGATCTTCTGGAGTTTCTCCATCAGACTCAATAAAGTCTCCTAAACGAGAATCTTCTTCTTTACCGATAGGTGTTTCCAAGGAAATTGGTAACTGAGCGGATTTAGCAATAAACCGCAGTTTCTCGATGGTCATTTCCATGCGAGTGGCAATTTCTTCTTCGGTGGGTTTGCGTCCCATTTCTTGGGAGAGGAGTTTGGTGGTTTTCTTAATCCGAGAAATGGTTTCGTAGAGATGAACTGGTAAACGGATAGTGCGCGACTGATCAGCGATCGCTCTTGTAATTGCTTGACGTATCCACCATGTAGCGTAGGTAGAGAACTTATAGCCCTTTTCGTGATCAAACTTTTCAGCCGCACGAATCAAACCCAAACTACCCTCTTGAATCAGGTCTTGAAAGGACAGTCCCCGATTCATGTATTTTTTGGCAATAGAAACTACAAGCCGCAGATTTGATTGTACCATTTTGTCCTTCGCTCTGCGGCCAATGTGCAAGCGATAACGAAAGGTTGGTAATGGTATTTGCACCTCTGCTGCCCATTCACTGTCTCTAGGATCACGTTCTAGGCGTTCACAAAGCCTTTCTCGCACCCGTTCCAGTTCTAGTAAGTCCGCAATTTTTCGTGCTAGTTCAATTTCTTCGTCTGCGCGTAGCAGCCGAATCCGCCCGATTTCTTGCAGGTACAAACGAATAGAATCTTCCGTGTAGTGCTTTTTCTTGGTTTGTGTCCGACGGCGCGATTTAGCGGCTTTTCCAGACTTTGCGTCGTCCTCATCAGACTGAGGATCTAAAAAATCATCAATTTCGCCATCATCAACCAGCAATAAGTCCTCTTCGTCTATTAAGAGTTCTTCTAATTCGATCTCTGGCGGATTTATCATTTCTAGGTCAGGCTGATAAATATTATCGAGTACGTTGTTAGCCTGGTTCATGCCGCGTTCCTCATGCTCCTTGCAGAATCATTTATTGAAGACATTTTGATTACTTGTTCCTATTAAGTAATCTTTGCACCGAAAATCAGGTTTTAGTTAATGTCCCTGGGATATTTTCGATGATGTTTTCCCTGTACAAAACAGGTGTGTTGGTTTTAATAGTGATCAACATCACTTAGGCGTGATTCGTTCACCGTTGTCATGATCATACCTTAGTGATTGTGCATATTGCTTTTGATTCACAGAACCTATTAATTTAGGTTTATGGGGATCTCAAAGCTGTTTCATGCCAATACAAGTGTATGACATTGGGCCGATTTAACTGTAAATACTGTTTTGATTGTAGCCTGTTTCACAAAAATTGCACTCTTTTTGTGCATTATTTATGAAGTTATTGACTCAGATCAAGCCACCTTTATCAAAAAGACATTGAACATGGTTGTTAAACCATTAAATCTTGTCGAAAACTTTTTAGTTTGGCAGTGGCATTTTCATTAAATTAAAAGGTGCGAACACTTGCCCATTTTTTTATTTCAGCGAAAATGTTCGTTTTTGTACAATTAGTGCTAATGTTCTATTTTGATTTAACCCAAGGGCGGATCTTTGCCTCCAAGCATTTTGTATTTGCCATCCCAATACCAATATCCTCAACTGTTAAGGTTGTGGCTTATTTTTTGTTCCGTGAGATATGAATTGAGTGGGAACTCGATTCAACCTTATTCACACATTAGCGCAGAGTTGAGATTTCTACCCTGTGCAACTTTATAAACTGTTCTTTTTGTATACAACTATATTTTAATTGCTAGGACAAGTAATATGGTTGCTAAAGTTGCCCAGTGATCTCTTCTAAGTAAATTCACGTATATTGATAATATTCGTAAATACTGTGGATATTAAGGAAGTGCCTCTCATCTAGTTATGGAAAGTTAAGTGTATGCTAATCAAGTTATGTTTTGCAAATTGTGTTATCTAAGCATAGCAAATGGTTTCGGCCTTTGTGAAGAAAATTTATCATTTTTCGACAAAAAGTTATGAGTTAGATAAAACAACCCAAAGAAAATGGGTAATAGGTTAAGAGTTTTCACAAACTACCCATAATCAAAGGCAAAAGATTAAATATCTAAGTCGCTAAGGTTAAGTTTAGAACCATAGGTTTCAATGAATTCTCTGCGGGGGGCGACGCGATCGCCCATTAAAATGGTAAAAATGCGATCTGCTTCGGCCGCATCTTCTATTTCCACTCGTTTCAGGGTACGGGTTTCTGGGTTCATGGTAGTTGTCCACAGTTGTTCGGGCATCATTTCCCCTAAACCTTTGAACCGTTGAATAGTATAGTTGGCGTTACTGGGAAGAGTACCTAGATGTTGTTGCAATTCCCGTTCACTATAACAATACTGGTAATTTTTACCCCGTTCGACTTTGTACAAGGGAGGACAAGCAATATAGATGAACCCTTGTTCAATCAATGCCCGTTGATAGCGATAAAAGAAAGTTAACAACAGTGTGCGAATATGCGCCCCATCTACATCCGCATCAGTCATTAAAACTACGTGATGATATCGTAATTGTGATGAGTTAAATTCTTCACCTTTAACACCTAAACCCAGAGCGGTAATTAAGGCTTGAATTTCGTTATTTTTATAGATTTTGGCATCGTCGGTTTTTTCGATGTTCAGAATCTTACCACGTAGAGGTAGAATTGCTTGGGTCCGGCGATCGCGTCCTTGCTTGGCACTTCCCCCCGCCGAATCCCCTTCCACGATATATATTTCCGATTCAGCAGGATCACGGGAACTACAATCTGCTAGTTTACCAGGGAGCGGGGAAGATTCTAACACTGATTTGCGGCGGACTAATTCCCGTGCATGACGGGCAGCTTCAGCAGCTTTAAAAGCCTGAATAGCTTTATCTAAGATAGAATCACCGACACTGGGGTGAAAGTCTAGATATTCCGTGAGGACTTCACCGACAAAAGAATCAACGATACCACGAACTTCTGTATTTCCTAGTTTAGTTTTGGTTTGTCCTTCAAATTCGGGGTCTGGGACTTTGACGGAAATAACGGCGGTTAAACCTTCGCGGACGTGTTCACCACTGAGGTTAGACTCGTTTTCTTTAATTTTATTCCGTTTGCGAGCGATCGCATTTAATGTCCGAGTTAAAACTGCCTTTAAACCTTCTAAGTGTGTACCACCATCAATAGTGCGAATATTATTAGCAAAACCTAGAACATTATCTGTGTAAGCATCAGTACACCACTGTAATGCTACCTCCACCTGGACATTATTCCGTTCCCCCTGGACATAGATAATTTCTTCATGAAGAGGCTGCTTTTCCCGATTCATGTAGGCGATATACTCTTTAATACCACCCTTGTATTCGTAAGTTTCTATTTTAGGTGTATCGCTTTTGAGGATTTCTAAACGATGATCCGTAAAAGTTATTCTTACACCTGCATTTAGATAAGCCAACTCCCGCAAACGACCTGATAAAGTAACGTAATCAAATTCTATGCTGGTGGTAAAAATTTGTATATCTGGCTTAAAGGTAATAGAAGTTCCAGTTCTATCTTCTTGATCAGGTTTTGCCACCAATTCTGTAACAGGGAAACTCCTTTCATATCTCTGGGTATGCACCTTTTTATCACGCCAAACCGTGACTTCAACAAATTCAGATAGGGCGTTAACAACAGAAATACCAACACCGTGTAAACCACCAGATACTTTGTAGCCCCCACCACCAAACTTACCACCGGCGTGAAGAACAGTTAAGACAGTTTCTAAAGCTGATTTTCCGGTTTTGGGGTGAATATCCGTAGGAATACCCCGACCATCATCTGTCACTGTCACCGAACCATCTGCATTAATATCCACCTCAACATGGGTACAGTGACCGGCTAGAGCTTCATCAACGGAGTTGTCAACTACCTCGTAAACTAAATGATGGAGTCCTCGCGGACCTGTAGTACCGATGTACATCCCTGGTCGTTTGCGGACGGCTTCCAGACCTTCCAGAACTTGAATCTGATCGGCGCTGTAACTGCTCGTCATGAAAATTCTCCTGATGCTTGGGGTTAAAATCGCCAAGAGGCGAAAAAAGTAAAATCACCCCAAGATTATAACACAAAAGCCTTCCTGCCGTCTGTAGCACAATTTAACGAAAAATTCAAATGGGGAATGTAACCCTAGTGGAAGGGATGAAAACTCGCTATTTTTCGTTTTTCTTCTTCTTCCCACTGACAATGGACAAATGACAACGAACAATTAAACTAATGACTAAATTAATTGTAATTTGCGGGGCGACGGCAACGGGTAAATCTGGTTTAGCTTTGAGTTTAGCACAAAGATTAAATACTGTAATTTTGAGTGCGGATTCTCGTCAAGTATATCGTGATTTTGATATTGGTACAGCTAAACCCACGGGTGGTGAACAAAAACTAGTTCCCCATTATTTGATTGATATTTGGGAGCCAAATGAAACAATGACATTAGCAGATTATCAGGAGCAAGCACAAGCTTTAATTGCTAGTCTTGGTATTTCTCCGTTATTGCTAGTTGGGGGAACTGGTTTATATATCCGTTCAATTGTTCAGGGTATGAAGATTCCCAGAGTAGCACCACAACTAGAATTGCGATCGCAATTAGAATCTCTAGGCCAAAGTCAACTTTACCAGATGTTAAAACAAGTTGATGCGATCGCCGCCCAAAAAATTCACCCTCACGATTTGGTAAGAACTTTAAGAGCATTAGAAGTTTATTATACCACTGGTGTTCCCATTTCTGAGCAACAAGGGGAAAATCCACCAGATTATCCTATTTTGCAAATTTGTTTAGATTCTGACGCAGAACATTTAGATGCGAGGATTCATCAACGAACTAAGCAAATGATAGCAGATGGTTTAGTAGCTGAAGTGGAATATTTATCTCGAAAATATGGTGTTGATTTGCCTTTACTAAATACTTTAGGGTATCAAGAAATTAAGCAATATTTAGCTGGTGCAATTTCTTTAGATACAGCTACAGAATTAATTGCTTTGCATACTCGACAATTTGCCAAACGTCAACGCACTTGGTTTAGACAATCACCTAATATTGAATATGTTGATATGGACAATCCTCACTTATTAGAGCAAGTTTGGCAAAAAATTAATCAATTTGTCTAAATCAGGGTTCAGAAAAAAAATCCATCAATAAAAATCCCAAAAATTCAACTCTAAATAAATAAACTCGGAGAAACTTTAAAATATTCTCCCAACGCTTTTGCTTGTGCTTTGCTAATAGAACGTTTACCGTTGACAACCTCTGAAACTACACCGCTACTAGAACCAAGAATACATACTAAATCAGCTTGACGAATTCCACTAGATTCTATGAGATGTTGTAATATTTCATGAGGTGTAGATTCATCCATTGGATAATTTTCTTCCTCATAATCTTCAATTAGTCTGACAAGCAATTTGTGTAAAGCTCGCTCCTCTGGACTACGATTTTTTTTAAAAGTTAGATATTCTGCAACTTTTAAAAACCGTTCATAGTCTTCCTCTGTTTCAATTACTTGAGGAGCGATTTCTGCCAGTAATTGACTATAAGTATTTCTGTCAAAAGTAAGGGTCATTTTTCCATTTATTTTTACTATATTCGGCGTGAGTTAGCAAGTATTTGTAGTACACCGTTTGATCTTCATAATCTATTCCTACAATTAAACGATAATCATTACCTTTGATATTAAAAATAGTAAAATTACCAACTGCTTCAGCATCTCGGTGAAATTTTTGAACATCATTTAAACTTTGCCATTCGGATTTTTTAACTGTTTTATACCAATCTTCAATTTGTTTTTTGATATCAGGGTACTTTTTTGCCTCTTCGCGGAGGGTGCGTATGTGAATTAAGTGCATTCAAAAAATTTCCTTGTTTAGTAAGTTTGGTAATTAATTTCATAAATGTGCCTTTTCTTTTTTGAGTGGGTTTGAAAGAGTTTGAAAGAGTTTGAATGGCGTTAGGGTTCTGTTAACCGAAAATAGAGGTTTTCGGAATTATAAAAGGTTGATTTTTATCTTCTTTCATTAAGAGGATGTTTTAATGATCAACTTTATCTGAACCTTTCTACATCTAGACTCTCATTTTGAGAGGAATTTGTCAAGCCCTAATTAGGGGTTGCTGAAAAAGTTATCTGTGAAGGCTAGGTGACAGTTTCAAGAGTTGGATCAGCAAGATTTTTTCTTCAACCAGGAATTAAATGCAGGGTTTTTCAGTTGTCACCTCTGAAAATCTTGCACTTTTTGAACTTCAAAATAGCTATAACCCTTTACCTGTCAGTTCTTCAGATTTATTCAGCAACCCCTAATTAGGAATTACGCAAAATCTCTCTCAAACCCTCTTCCCTTCGTGTTCTTCGTGTCTTCGTGGTTCATTTATCCGTAATTAAAAACTCCGCAAAGACAAAAAATCCTTGAGGAGTTTCAGAAAGTATTAACAGATTTTACCGAGCCATAAAGAATTAAACCATAATACACCAAATAGTAAATTTACTAATTATCCGAAATTTGTTTTTTCAAAGCTGCCAATGAAGCCCAACGGCTATCAATAGGTTGTTCAGGAATACTCTGAGCGGTATTCAAAATCCCCGGACAATTAAGGCTACATAATTGACGTTGGGGCAATGCTAAACACATCTGCTCATATAGCCATTCACTGGGATAAAAATAACCATCAGGTGCTAGTGTTTCCACTAAATCTTCTATAGCGACTTCCCTTTCTAAAGGCAAATCCTCAGTTTGATTAACATTTGCATCTAACCAAATAACTTCCTGAGTATTGAGAACTACACGATGGTTATACTGCTGCAAACAGCGGTTACAGGTGCAAGTAATAATTGCTTCTGCCTGAGATGAAACTTCTAAATAATTACCCTGATGTTTAACTTGGATAATTCCCCGCACTGGTGTTAATGTTTCGAGTCCAGGCAGAAACTCTTCAACTTGTATTTCCTCTGTCCGCTCCGGGGCTTTAGTTAGCTGCGGAATAAAAATAGCGTCCATAGGATTGATAAAATACTCTCAAGAAGACATTGATTATAAGTAATGGGTAAATGGTGATTGATGAAAATCATCACCTATTCCCTATTCTCTGATTATGGTGTAACTGCTTGACGAACTACCAGATGACGATGGGGTTCTTTACCACGACTGAAGGTTTCTAAATCAGAAAATCCCTCTAATAAGTTGTGAACCTGTCGGCGTTCAGCAGCACTAAGAGATTTAATTTCTACCTCTTTTCCAGAGAAGCGTACTTCTGCGGCGGCAGTTTCGGCTAAACTACGAATTTCGGCTTCTCGTTTAACACGATAACCATTCAATTCAACCGTGTAGGATGTCTGATTTTCTTCAGGTTGATTAAGGTTAAGAACAGAATTTGCTAGATATTGAATGCTATCTAGAACTGAACCACTAGAACCGATTAATACGCTAATTTCTTCTGGCGTTAAATTGGCTGCATCTATGGTCAACCAGTAGCTTTCTCTGGTTGTGGTCTCTGACTCAAAAGTTGAGGCGGTTACTAAATTAGCCCTTACTTGAGTAGATATGCCACTAAGGAGAAGCAAATTTGTTAGCCATTGTTCACCACGCTGTATAGAACTGTGTTTCATAATCAACCAGTTCCCTTTTTCTTGGAACTTTTAGGTTCAAATGGCAATGGTTTTACTTCGATGGTTTGTGCTTCTTTCTCCTGTAAATCTACGATTTTTTGAATTTCTTCTGGTAGAGGTTCACGGGAGAGAATGTAGGTTTGAATGGTTTGGAAAATATTACCAATTACCATATACATAAGTACCCCAGCCGGGAGGGGGAAAAACAGGAACATCCCAGAAAAGATTACAGGGGTAATTTTATTGACTGTATCCTGTTGGGGATTGCCACCACTGGAATTTTGCCCAGAAAGCATTTGGCTGACATAGAGACTGATGCCAAAGAAGACAATCATGGCCACAATATCCCAATGAACCGTGTTATCAGGATCAATAGCTCCTACTCTTCCCAGAGCATCAATAAAGAGAAATCCTTGGTTAGCTGCTAATCCGGGAATTGTCCCTTGAATGGTCACGTCTCCGGGCTCTAGAGCTTCTATATTGCCCTCGGCATCAATTTTAACCCTTTCTTCGCCTTTGATGATTTTCCAGTCAGGTGTTAATTGAGTTTGTGGGTGTTCAGCTAAGAGTGTATCAAATGGTTTCCCTTCTAGGGTTTGATATTGAATTTTGGTTTTTTCTCCTACTGTTAACTTGTTACCCCCAGGTAAGATGGCAGAAATTTGAATGTGTTCTCCATCAGCAATGTAGATATTTTGTGGGGGAGTGGCAAAGGCTTGGGGTTGAATGCGCTCGATTTGTTCGGAAGGGAAGATTTGCAAATTAACGGAGTAGTTAACGCCGGCAAAAGGTGAACCCCGCAAAGTGGCGAATAGTGCTAATAAGACTGGCATTTGCAAAAGGAGAGGTAAACACCCTGCTAGAGGATTACCAAATTCACTCTGGACTTTGAGCATTTCCTCTTGCTGCTTTTGTGGATCATCTTTATAGCGTTGTTTGATATCATTCATCCGCTTTTGCATTACTGGTTGCACGACTCGCATCCGCCGCATACTGCGGATAGAACCGGCGCTCAAAGGATAGAGCGCGAAGCGGATAATTAATGTTAAGGCTACGATTGCCAATCCATAACTGGGAAAAACACCATAGAACAGGTCTATGATTGGCAACATTACGTTGTTCGAGAGAAACCCGATACCAAAATCCATTATTGTGAATTCAACCTGCGGTACTTTGACACTCCCACCCCGTCAGGAGTGGGTTGCTTGGCCGATTAGGTTCTCTAACTATAGTTAGTTGCCTTTCTATGTTGGAGACGTTTATCTCCCAAGCTTTTGCTCTATATTGTAGAGGTTTTTGTTAAGCATTGCTGCCACTATCCATAAACTATGACAGCTAGGAATAACAGCACATTGTCTAAAAATGTGAATGTTAACTCTCTAAAGTGATGATTTATTTGCTACTGCTATATTCAGGATTTTTAGCAGCTACTTTTTCGGTAATGTAGTCATAGGTTTCCCGAAAGTTAGGTATAGCCCGCATTTCCAGGAGTGTGCCATTTTTGAGGGTAATTGCCATATCTCCCCATAGGCCAATACCACGGGGAACTTTTACAACTTTGACGATTTCTGAATAAATGACATCAGAGCGATCGCGCCCCATCCACCCTCCCGTTACACATATCCGCCGATCTGTGATGCGGAAGCGCAGCCAGACAGCCCTCACTATTGCCCCAATTGCCAAGGGAATACCTACTACTGTCAATCCAAGGAGCAAGTTAAGAATCAAATCCCCAATGTGGGGACCACCTTCATAATAAACTTCTTCACGAATGCCCATTCAATACCTCTGTTCGCGCCAATAACTCCTCTAATTCTTGCAGAAATTTATCGCTTTGGCACACAGTTTTGGCTGTCGTTGGTTTGACAATTAATACCAACCGCCATCCTGGTGCTAATTTTGGCAACAACTGATGTAGTGCTGCTGTCATTTGCCTTTTGATTTTATTGCGAACAACAGAGCGTTTACTAACTTTTGTACTAATGGCTATACCAATTTTTGTGACTGGGATGGCAGCACCAGAAGAGGTTTCTGGGGAAAGAGCAGGTTTTAAAGCTCTCAAGGTGAAGTGAGAACTATGTCGCCGAATTCCTTCCCGGAAAACTGCCTGAAAATCCTGGCGGGATTTAAGACGATATGCTTTCGGCAAAGCCACAACTGTTATTAATTGGGAATTTACCTTATACGCTTAAACGATGCCGCCCTTTTTTTCTTCTGGCACTAATTACGTTTCTGCCGTCTGGAGTCCGCATTCTGGCACGAAATCCTGATGTTCTTTTTCTCTTACGGCAAGTACCGCCTAGTGTTCTTTGCATACCTTTGTCCTATTAGGGGATTTTCATAAAAAGTCACAGCCTGATATTCTACCACTTTACGGGCGATAAAAACACATTTCTGGATGGAGTTGTCAGTTGTCAGTTGTCAGTTGTTGGTAAAAAAATCTTCTCCTCTTGCCTGGGATGCACTGAGTCTATCAAAGTGTTAACTATTACTCATTCTTTTTTTAACTGATGCTGATAATCCATGTACCAAGGTAACGCAGTAATGGGATATCACCTGGAGAAAGAACTTGACAGTTGAAATAGTACACTCCTCCAAAGGACGGGTTTTGAACATTGGACAGAATTAACTCGACTCTATCACCGGCTGGAACTGGTTCTTGGGGAAATATTTGAATTACCCGGCCTTCTTTATCCCATTTCACTTCCGATAGAGGAACTTTTTTACCTTTAACCTTGATTTCAACATCTTTAGTATCAAAAGTTCCCTCGTAATAATTAGGATAGGTAATGGCAAATTGAGCTACTGCCAATTTCATTTTTTTGGCGGGGATTCTGAGTATATAACGATCAGTGCTATTGGTCTGTCCCCCAAAATCTAAGCGGAAGGGTAGTTGATTTTCGCCTTTCACACCGCTAAAAAGTGTTAAACCAGGTAGACTCTGGGCTAAGGTCATAGCTGGTGAACCTGTTAATAAACAGCTAGTTACGGCTAAAGCAAAAAGTTGATGTTTCATAAATTAAGTTTCCTTGATATTTTGTAACTGAGCCTATTTGTAACTAAACTTTACTATTTTACACTTGACAATTGACGTAAGTTATAGATACAAAGTGCCTTTTCCGGGTAAAAGCTGAATCTGTAAAAGTGAAATTAGTATATTTTTACCATAAAATAGTGGATAGTATTACACAAAGAACACCTTTTGTTACTAATTATGAATATTTATATATATTTTGAATCGTAAAAAATCAGGAGAACAATTTTGTCAATATATAAAATATTCTGAAGAATAATATACAAAATCTGGGGATCGGCATAGGATGTGCAATATCTAATTTTAGATGTGGCTATTTTGTAATGATAATATCTGCATATTCTCAAATTGAGCTTGTGAATAAACAAGGAAGAGTGTAAAAGCAAAGGTTGAAAGTTCTGTCTACCAAGGTAATTGATGGTTGATCATCACCGACAACTTAGTGGTACTAAGTTAGCCTAGAAAGTATTAATAGTTAACGGGCGATGTTAAGTATGTATCTCCAGGAGATTTCATGAAAATAGCAGTTGCTAAGGAAATAGAAGTTTGTGAACGGCGGGTGTCATTAATTCCTGACATCGTAACCAAGTTAGTCAAACAAGGTTTAGAGATTTTAGTCGAAGCTGGGGCAGGAGAAAAAGCATTTTTTACTGATGCTGACTATGAAGCAGCAGGAGCAAAAATTATCAGTGATGTTGCTACATTATGGGGCGAAGCGGATATTTTACTCAAAGTTAGTCCTCCCCAAGATAGAGAAGATGGACGTTCTGAAATTGATTTACTTAAACCTGGATCTGTTTTAATTAGCTTTCTCAACCCTTTGGGTAATCCAGAAATAGCGCAAAAACTGGCACATCGGCAAGTTACAGCTTTAAGTATGGAATTAATTCCCCGTACTACCAGAGCGCAAAGTATGGATGCTCTATCTTCCCAAGCATCTTTGGCAGGGTATAAAACCGTACTTTTAGCTGCGGCGGCTTTACCCAAATATTTCCCGATGTTAACCACTGCTGCGGGTACTATTGCACCGGCGAAAGTATTTATCATGGGTGCGGGTGTGGCGGGTTTACAGGCTATAGCTACTGCAAGAAGATTAGGAGCAGTAGTAGAGGCTTTTGATATTCGTCCAGCCGTCAAAGAAGAAGTACAAAGTTTAGGGGCGAAATTTGTCGAAGTTAAGTTAGAGGAAGAAACTGTTGCAGCAGGTGGTTACGCAAAGGAAATATCAGAAGACAGTAAAAAACGTACCCAAGAATTAGTTGCTACCCACATTAAAAACGCTGATGTAGTCATTACTACCGCCCAAGTACCAGGCAGAAAAGCACCCATCTTAGTCACAGAAGAGATGGTAAAAGCAATGAAACCCGGTTCTGTAATAGTAGACTTAGCAGCAGAACAGGGTGGTAACTGTGCTTGTACTGAACCAGGTAAGGATATTGTTTACAACGGTGTCACGATTATTGGACCGATTAATTTACCTTCCTCTATGCCTGTACACGCTAGTCAACTTTATTCTAAAAATGTGACTGCGTTGATGCAGTTGTTGATTAAGGATAAGGCTCTACAGGTTAATTTTGCGGATGATATTGTTGATGCTGCTTGTGTTACTTATGGTGGTGAAATTAGAAATCAACGGGTAAGGGATGCTTTGCAAGCTGTTGTGGTTTAGGTTTGAGGGTTCTTTAACGAACCACAGAGACATAGAGTTCACAGAGGTTGACTGAACAGGCTTCCAGCCTGTTCCACAAAAGGATAGAGATAGTTTGTTTTTTACTATTCCCTAAAAATCAAAATGAATGAAACTTTACTAGCGGCTTTATTTGTACTTGTTTTAGCCTCTTTTATAGGCTTTGAAGTCATTAACAAAGTTCCTCCCACACTTCACACTCCTTTAATGTCCGGTTCAAATGCTATTTCTGGTATTTCGGTAATTGGTGCAATTCTCGCTGCAGGAGAGAGAAACACCAATTTATCAGTAATTCTCGGTTTAATTGCCGTAATTTTGGCAATGGTGAATGTTGTGGGCGGTTTTTTGGTGACAGACAGAATGTTACAAATGTTTAAAAAGAAGGATGTTAAGGCATGAATACTTTTATACCTACTGGCATTCAGCTAACTTATTTATTAGCTGCATCTTTATTTATCTTTGGTTTGAAAAAGCTAGGATCTCCTGCAACTGCTAGAAATGGTAATGTAATCGCTGCGGTGGGTATGTTGTTGGCTGTGGTTGCTACTTTGTTAGATCAGCACGTTCTCAATTATGAGATGATTTTGGTGGGTCTAGTCATTGGTTCAATTATTGGTGCTGTGGTAGCTTACAAAGTGCAAATGACGGAAATGCCTCAAATGGTGGGTTTACTCAACGGTTTGGGTGGTGCATCTTCCGCATTGGTAGCAGTTGCCGAATTTTGGCGTTTATTAGATGCTTCTCAGCCTATACCTCTCGATATCAATATATCTATGTTATTAGATGTGTTGATCGGTGGTGTGACATTTACGGGTAGTTTTCTCGCTTTTGCCAAGTTGCAAGGTTTGGTAAGTGGTACTCCTATTACTTTTCCTTTACAGCAACCTGTAAACCTGTTGTTATTAGGTACATATCTGGCTGGAAGTGCCTATTTAATCATCTCACCAGATAGTTTACCCGTATTTTTAGCGGTGGTAGCGGTTTCTTTGGTCTTGGGGGTAATGTTTGTATTACCCATTGGTGGCGGTGATATGCCGGTGGTAATTTCCCTGTTAAACTCCTTATCAGGTGTAGCTGCTGCTGCTGCGGGTTTTGTGGTGATGAACAATATGTTAATCATCGCCGGTGCTTTGGTGGGTGCTTCGGGTATCATCCTTACCGAAATTATGTGTAAGGCCATGAACCGGTCGTTATTCAGTGTGTTATTTAGTGCCTTTGGTTCTGTTTCTACTGCCAGTGGTGGCGGTGCTGCGGGTACAAGTAATCAAACAGTCCGCAGTATAGATCCCGAAGAAGGGGCGATGATGTTGGGATATGCTCGTTCTGTAGTGATTGTACCAGGTTATGGAATGGCTGTAGCTCAAGCACAGCATAGCGTCCGGGAGTTGGCAGATCAATTAGAACGCATGGGTGTGGATGTGAAATATGCGATACATCCCGTTGCGGGGAGAATGCCGGGACACATGAACGTATTATTAGCAGAAGCTAATGTACCATATACGCAGTTATATGATATGGAGGATATAAATCCTCAGTTTGAACAAGCTGATGTAGCGTTAGTGATTGGTGCTAATGATGTGGTAAATCCAGCAGCGCGTAGTGATGCGAGTAGTCCGATTTATGGAATGCCGATTTTAGAAGTTGATCGGGCGAAGCAAACTATTGTGATTAAGCGTGGTATGAGTGCGGGTTTTGCTGGTGTGGATAATGAGTTGTTTTATAAGGATAAGACGACTATGTTGTTTGGTAGTGCTAAGGATATGGTGGCTAAGTTGGTTAGTGAGGTGAAGCAACTGTAAAAAATAGTTTTAGATATTTAACTTGCCTTGGGTTTTGATATTCCTGTGGCAAGTTTACTAGGCAATTACTATGAGCTTATCTGGCTAACGCACAATTTAAAACGGCTATTAGTATTTTACTAATTGCTTTTACCCTAAGCCATTACAACAATTTTAATCTGTTTGAGGATAAGGAATTATTGACGATAATATACTAATTACTTCAGTAACAAATTCAACTGAAACTTTTTCAATAAATTTAGCTTTTCTTGCTTTCCAGTCAACACTTTTAATATGATCTGCTAAAACAAAACCTGTAGTGTTTATACCGTTAGGTACAGGAACTTCAAAAGCATAATCTTTTGTACTGTTAGTTATTGGGCAAACTATAGCAAGACCGAAATCATTATATATCATAGGAGAAATAATTAAAGCGGGGCGATTACCAGCTTGTTCATGACCCGCTTGAGGGTCGAAATATAGCCATACAATATCGCCCCGATCTGGTACATAGACATTACTACCAGACTTCCTTACCGATTGGTTCACCCCAGTCACTTTCACCATGAGAATTGTTAGGAGTCATTTTTGCTAAGAACTCCTCCAAATTATACCTCTTACATGGTGCTTTTGCCTGGTAACTAGGATTATTGTCAGAGTTATTAGAAACTATTTGCTCATATTTATTTATTAAGTGAGGCAAACGTACATTTACATCAGAATCACTTAATACATGAAAAAGAGAACTCTTGAATTTCAAAAATGAATCTTCGTGTTTTTCGCAAATAGCTTGAGAAATACCAAATTCAGATAAAGAATATCGTCTTTGAGACAATAATTCTTTGATATAACCAAACAAAATTAAGTCTTGAAGCTTATCAGTGAGATAGTTCCAGTAGTTCTCTACGATTCTAGATTGAACATAATTAATTTCCGAAACTCTTTCTATAAACTTCTGAAAAGCCATGTCCAAGAATTTTTTTTCAAGGACGTAACTACGTTTTGATTTATTTTCAGAATCATCAGCAGGAATACGTTCAGCAAGCTCCTTGATTTGTGAACCTGTGATACAAAGCTGTTCTTGAAGCTCGACCAAAATCATAAATTCTTGGAGAGCCTCAGAGAGCTTAGATTTTACTTGATCTATGTTTATGCCTTGACGTTGTGCAATATTTCCAAGAAATTCATAAAATTCAGCATTGGAAGAGTCACAGGCTAAACACTGCTCTAAAAATGATTGAGCTTCTTCAAGCCGAAATTCTTCAAAATAATCAGGTTTGATAGCCTCTAGGATACTCATTTGCAACACCTACGCTGAAAAAGCGCATTATTGTTTTAGTCTGTTTTACCTTGTTCCACTTTATCCTAGCTTGTCTTACGCTAAATATCAAGACTACTGAATATAAAAATACCATATTTACCTAAGTAGGCGTTTCCTTCTTCCTGTACGTGAAGTCAAACGATGATGTTCAGGATTTGATTGTAATATTTGGGGGAGTAATTGCGATCTTTCTCCTCTTCCTTCGTGTTCTTTGCGTCTTCGTGGTTCGTTAAAAAAGGATGCTGGGGAAAATGTGCGATCCTCTGTGTCCTATGTGTCTCTGTGGTTCGTTAAAAAAAGAATGTTTGGGAAGTTGAGGGGGTGCGTTAGCGAAGCTTACCGAAGGTATCGCTATTTGGGAAGTTGGAGGGATGCGTTAGCGAAGCTTACCGAAGGTATCGCTGTTTGGAAGTTGAAGAGGTGTGATCGCTCTTTCTCTGTGTCCTCTGTGTCTCTGTGGTTCGTTAAAAAAAAGAATGTTTGGGAAATTGGAGGGAGTGCGATCGCTATGGTTAAACAACACTACGTGGATCAACAACTACAATATCCGAGAAACGCTGAAAATCATCAACATTAAATGTCAACAAATGTGTAATATTATGAGCTAACATAGCCGCAGCTAAACGAGCATCATGTACCTGTTTTCCCATCACTTGATATTTAATCACAAGAGATTCCCACTCAGTAAAAATTTGTGGTGTGTCCAATTCCAATATAAATATCTTTTTAAGTTTTGCGCTTTCTTCTTCAGCTTGAGTGATAGATAAACCTAACCCATTTTTATCAAGAGGTCTTGTAGCAACAGCCCAAAATTCAATTATATTTTGTGGAATAATACATAAAAATTCACCTTGCTTTTTGAGCTTTAAAATTGCCCTTTGAGTATCAAGGTGCATGGGACTATTTTTTTGTACCAAACGCAGTAAAATATTAGTATCTACCAGATATTTCATAACATTTCATCTTCTCTAGTATAAATACTATCTCGACTAATAGCTGCATCTGAAAGTGGTGGTGCTAAAGAAAAAGCAGGACTATTGATTAAATTCATTAGTGCTGTTTCCCAATCCTCCTCGGTTGTTACCTGAGAAAAAGATTTTTCATCTTGATTTTTCAAACTATCTTCAATCAAAGATTCAAGATAAGATTCAATTGATAAACCTTGTTTAGTAGCTTGGGTAATCAGACGAGCTTCTATTTCTGGTTTCAATTGTAGCTGTATAGTTTTATATTGTTTCATATTCTTCGATGCTAGTTAATTAATATCAAGTAAAACTTATGATTAACTTGATCTATTAAAAGTATATCAGATTTAAACACCGAAGGTATCGCTTTTGGGAGGTTGAAGGAACGCGTTAGCGAAGCTTACCGAAGGTATCGCTGTTTGGGGAGTTGAAGGGGTGCGTTAGCGAAGCTTACCGAAGGTATCGCTTTTGGGAAGTTTGAGGAAGTGCGTTAGCGAAGCGCACCGAAGGTATCGCTGTTTGGGTAAGTTGAGGGAGTGCGATAGCGAAGCACTCCGTAGGAATCGCTGTTTGGGAAGTTGAGAGAGTGCGATAGCGTATCCCTTACGGGGATCAAAGAGATAGCACTTCGTAGAAATTGCACACAACAACAAATAAAATTAAACTGGAAAAAAATCAGCATCTAAAATTTCCTCAGAAGAAAAAGGATTATCTTGAGGAAAAATAGATAAAGGAAGTCCAGTTTCAATTGCTGCTTCTTTACGACCGTGTTGATAACAATTATCTAAAACTTCTAAATAATAGCCTTTTAAACTGGGACTATCTAAAAATGTATCTTGCAATCTTTGACGATGTTCATAGATGGTATATAACCAACTATTTGATCTATTTTGAGGCTGAAACTTGTATTTAAGCAAGTGCATAATTAAAACTCGTAAATTACTTTTTAAAGCATTTTTTTCACTTCTTCCCATACTTTCGATTTCTTCAATTAAATTTTCTAATTCTAATTCTGCAAACTGCTTATTCTTTAATAGA
>JBJTTJ010000071.1:0-21692 GCA_046080125.1 Cuspidothrix sp. | reverse complement strand
TTGAAAATCATCGGGTAACGCTTCCCATGAGATAACCAGTCCCGTCTGTGATTTGCTTTCACTGAGTAGGGTTGCCATAAAAGTTACCTTTGCTCGATTTATTTTTATTCTATCATCTGAATTTCATCTATTATTATTTTTGTAGTCAGGACTTCAGTTCTCAAAGGAGGAATAAATTCCTTACTACTCTTATAAATGGGATTATCAAGTCCTTTCCAATGGTTCAATTAGAGTTTTTAGTCTATTAAAAGAGATTTGTTTGCTAATAGATATCAAGATGCAATCTCCTCTAAGATACAAGGTTGGGTTGAAGCATGAAACCCAACATGAGCGTCGGGTTAAGCTGTCGCTGAAACCGACCTACAAAAAATAGATAAAGTATTACACGATACAGAAATAATTCATTAAATAGGCATAAGACAACACCTAAAAACCTAGTTTATAGGTTGTCAGTAATAAGAATAGTTTAATTTTATAGATATTGATAAGATTATACTCAAAGTAAAAAGATGAAAGACCTATGCCACAGGATGTATCACCGCTTTGGATATCCTTAAAAACTTCGTTATTAGCCACCTTTATAACCTTCTTCTTAGGCATAGTTGCCGCCTATTGGATGTTGGGATATCGGGGTAAAGCTAAGGCCTTAATTGAAGGGATATTTGTTGCACCTTTGATTTTACCGCCTACAGTTGTGGGATTTTTACTACTGATATTTTTTGGTAAAAATGGACCCGTTGGTAAATTATTAGAACCCTTTGATTTGACGATTGTATTTACTTGGTATGGTGCGGCCATTGCGGCTACAGTGGTTTCATTTCCATTAATGTATAAGACTGCTTTGGGGGCTTTTAGTCAAATTGATGCTAATCTTTTACGAGTTGCTAGAACTTTGGGTGCAAAGGAATTAACTATTTTTTGGCGAATTAGTTTACCCTTAGCATTTCCTGGAATTATTGCCGCCACAACTCTAGCTTTTGCCCGTGCTTTAGGGGAATTTGGGGCAACTTTGATGTTAGCAGGAAACATTCCTGGACAAACACAAACTATTCCAATGGCTATCTATTTTGCAGTGGAATCCGGGGCAATTAATGAAGCTTGGTTTTGGTCGGTTGCTATTATGATTATTTCCTTGTCGGGAATATTGATAGCTAATTTTTGGCAAGACATTCAAGCTAAATCTAAAACTATCCAACCCCAGATTAAGCAACAAAAATCAGAACATAAACCGGCTATGTTATTAGATAATTCTGATAGATCTGGTTTATTTTTAACTATTGAAAAAAGATTAAATAATTTTCACCTACAAGTTGCTTTTAACACTGACAATCAGCCATTGGGATTATTAGGGAGTTCCGGGGCAGGTAAAAGTATGATTTTGCGTTGTATTGCGGGGATAGAGACACCAAATAAAGGCAAAATTGTTTTAAATAATCGCGTATTATTTGACTCTGATAAGAAAATTAATGTACCAATTTATCAACGCAAAATTGGGTTTTTATTTCAAAATTACGCCCTATTTCCCCATCTTACAGTTGCTCAGAATATTGCCTTTGGGATACCGAAATCAGTTAACATTAAAGAAGAGATAGAAAAGCAATTAATAGCTATGCACTTACAAGGATTTGGCGATCGCTATCCACACCAACTTTCTGGAGGACAACAGCAGCGTGTAGCATTAGCTAGAGCTTTAGCTAGTAAACCAGAAGCATTACTTTTAGATGAGCCATTTTCTGCCTTGGATACACACTTACGCAGTCAATTAGAGCAACAAGTTACAGAAATTCTCAATGATTATTCTGGTGTAACTTTATTCGTTACCCATAACATGGAAGAAGCTTATCGTTTATGTCCCAACTTATTAGTATTAAACCAGGGAAAAGAAGCCCATCATAATTCTAAATATGAAATTTTTCAACATCCTGCTACTGTAAATGTTGCTCAAATCACTGGCTGTAAAAACTTTTCTCGTGCTAATATTTTATCACCCCAAAAAATAGAAGCAACGGATTGGGGTTGTATTTTGCAAGTGGGCGAAAAAATTCCTCCACAATTATCTCATGTTGGTATTCGCGCTCATCATCTCATATTTACTCAAGATACTGAGCAAGTAAATACATTTCCCTGTTATTTAGTCCGCACTAGCGAAACACCGCATAGAATGACAGTATTTATTAAGCTCAATTCTGCCCCTAATAATATTCATGATTACCATTTACAAGGGGAAATTTATAAAGAAAAGTGGATAAATATTCAAGATCGTCCTTTTCCTTGGTATGTATATTTAGACCCCCAAAGATTACTTTTAATGGAGTGAAGAATTTAAGTAAATCTTGAAATAGTAATGCAATCCACAATCTGCAACATCCCCAACCTCAGCCAAAATTCAAAATCTACAATCCAAATCAAATGACCTTCCTGAGACCTCAAACTGAACCACCTCTTCCCCCTTGGGAAACTCTACCGACAATGTATGATTTACCTAGTGAAAACCCAGAGGAAAAAGGCTTGCCAGACGATTTTCATTTTTTGCAACCCTTACTTTTATATTTAACTTTTCAGCCTATAAACTGGAATCCAGAATTAGTTTATAGTGCTGCTGATATCAATCTTTATTACGATTTGCAACATCCTTTATGGTATAAACGTCCTGATTGGTTTGGTGCAGTTGGAGTGACCAAATTATATAATGGTCAAGATTTGCGTTTAAGTTATGTTACTTGGCAAGAGCCAGCAAATCCCTTTGTTGTTGTGGAATTATTATCTCCTGGTACAGAAGATGAAGATTTAGGAAAGAGGGAAAGTAAGATAGATAAACCCCCAACAAAATGGGAAGTTTATGAACGAATTTTAAAAATCCCTTACTATATTGTGTTTAGCCGCTATACTAACGAAGTCCGAGCATTTCATTTAGTAGGTGGTCATTATGAACCGATAGATATGATTGAGGAACGCCTACCTATGCCAGAATTAGGTTTAAGTTTAGGACTATGGCAAGGTACATTTCGAGACATTACAAAATTGTGGTTAAGATGGTTCACACTTACAGGAGAATTAATTCTTGAACCAACGGAAGAAGCTACCCAAGCCAAAACAGAAATTGCCCAAGCCAAAACAGAAATTGCTAAACTATCGCAAAAGCTGCGTGAGTTAGGAATTAATCCTAATGAACTTGATAACGATTAACCCTGTTAAAAAATAGCTAAAATCATGAAAACCAATAATGTTCAACTTTTAAAACAATTATCCAAATTAACAGAAGATTTAGAATTTCCTTGGAGTGATTCAGATTATCTGATTTATCCTTTTCTGTGGGAAACAGAAGCTTTAGGAGAATTTACCATCGAAAACTTATTCAGGACCATAACTCCTCAATTTGAACCCTATGAAGAAGGTGGTAAGATTCTGAAAACTGTAAATTCAGAAGATTATTTAGAAGAGGTTTGGCAAAAAACTCCCAAACATCAAAAAACCATCAAATTACTCAAAAATAATACTTCATCTTTAGAAGTAGCAGAAATTAGATCATTGGACAACCCACTGGATTCATTTAAAATCATTTTAGGACAAACAAAATCAGGAGAATGGATTGGTATTGCTCCCCAAATACCAGCCAATTTTGAAGAATATAATCCCCAAGGAGAAATAGTTATTGGAGAACCATTACTGCCAATTTATCTACCACAAACGGCCACAAATTTTGAATTATTGAATAAATTAGAACCTCTATTGGCAGATTTAGATTTTTGTGAACCAAATCTTTTAGGAGGTTTCACAGATATGGGGTTTATTCTCAGATTTGGAGAAACTAGAGAATCAATGTTTAATAATTTGTTAGATACAATTGGATTTGCGAGAACTTTTCCCTTTCAAAAATTAACCCCAGATACCGACGCTGAGGATGATTTTGAGGAGGAATATATGGAAGCTACTCAAGCCATAGATGATTTACTTCAATCGAACTTAACCAATTTACATACTTATTTATTTGGTATTGGTTGTTGTTATAATATTTACTTTGTTGGTCAAACTCCAGATGGTGATGTTGCTGGGGTAGTAAGTATGGCTGTATGGTCATAAGGAAGGCATTAGACGGGAATTGATGATTAATAACTAGAGGTAAAGCATTCGGAAAATAATCTTTGGTAGAAAGCAATAATAACTCTCCGAATGCCTGTCCCTTGTGGGAATTTTCTATTGAAGATGCACATCATCTACTCTTCCCCAGGTAGGTATTCGGGTCTCTGCAAGAATTTTTAAATCATCGCAAATCATTTTCACATCTCAAATTGGTGTATTTTAGATAAAGAAACTATTCTAGTTAATCCACGTCATCACACATATCATATATTATTGGCAATTCCATCATGAGTCGTTCTATTCGTTGGCAATCTGGTACGGCTGCACTCATGTCCATAGCCATTACAACTGGTGCAGCTACCCCCTTTGTCTCCTTTAGTCCTGTTATGGCCCAGGGATACAATCTTAATCAATCGCGGACAATTAGCATTCGCTCAGGTGCAACTTTACCTGTCACTTACGAAAAAGATAAAATTATTGTCAATCCTGGTGAAAGTGTAGCCCTAACTCTGAGAATAGCTGAAGATATTACTGATAGAAACAGAAATATTTTGATTGCTGCTAATACTCAAGTTATTGGTCAATTACAACCAGTAAGATTAAATAGATCATCTTCTAATGATAAACAGCAGGGTGTCCGGTTTGTTGCCCAAGAATTAGTATTTCCCTCTGGTAGAAGACAACAGATTTTTGCTAATTCCAAAACTATCACGACAACAGAAACAATTAGTAAAGGTGCTGATACTGGACAAATATTAACTGATGCTGCTATTGGTGCAGGTGCGGCTACTGTGATTTCATTACTAACAGGTAATAAAAAAATTGAAGTTTTAGAACCTGTGGGTGGTGCTGCTGCTGGTGCTTTGGCTAGTGTTCTATTGCGGAAGAAAAAAGTCGAGGTTTTTGTGCTCAGACCAGAACAGGATTTAGCTATTACTCTCACTTCTAATTTAGTAATTACTCGTGAATAAACTAAACTGTTGTGAAGTCGTAAATTTAATAGCGCTAATTCAGCGATTTTTTACCGCAATTGTGGTAAGTGATCGCTTTATTCCTATGTAAATTATGTAGGTTGAGGTTGAGTTAAGAGGATGTTTGAAAAGTGATATACCGTGATTTTCATATTTGATACACCACGAGAGACTTGTCAAACAACTTCTACGATGAGACATTCATTTAATCTGCTATTGGCAACCAAATTATAAATGTAGTTCCCGGAAGCTGGGGTATGGTAATTACAGATTTAATTGCCGGACTAAATACCTCGATATTTCCCTGCATTTCTGCTATTAATTGTTTAGCGATCGCCATTCCTAAACCAGTTCCGGGAATTTCTGTATTTGCTTGTACACCTCGATAATGTCTTTCTCCTAGATGTGCTAAATCTTCTAGAGGAATACCTGGTCCTGTGTCACTAATGGCAATACCTTGAAAATTACCTTTTTTTTGTCCACATTCGACTAGGATTTTTCCTCCTAGAGGAGTATATTTTAAAGCATTATCAATGATATTACTCAATACTTCTCGCAATGCTTTTTGATTAATTCTCACTAAAGGTAAATGCTGGGGAATGTCTGTAATTAATTGTAAATTTCGTTCTTGGGCAATGGCGTGAGCAGATATTAATAACGGTGTTAATAAATCTATAATAGCAGCATCAGTCAACTGTTCTCCTGTTCCCGGTAGTAATAATCTAGGTTTAGCTGGTTTTTGCACATTTTTATTAATCACTGTCTGAGACTCTGGCAGCAGTAAAGGTTCTAAATCTGCCCCATTCAAGTCAATAGCTTGATCAAACTGTATTAATAATTCTTGCAAGCGATCGCTCTCCCGAATTATACTGGTGGCTACCTCACGATTAGGGTCGGGGGTCAACATCCGCTTTAATAGTAATTTGCCGAAGGTGCGGACAGCAGTTAAGGGATTACGAAACTGATGTAAAAGATTATCTAATAAATCCCTCTGTTGGGTTTGGGAAATTCGCGCTTGTTGTAGTTGCTGTTGTAACCAGGCTTGGCGTTGGTCTAAAATGCAAGCGATCGCTAAACTTTTGGCAATACGTTCAATTTTCCTCTCCTCCAGTTCATTCCATTCCCTATCTTCCCTCCCAGTCACCAACAACCCCATCATTAAACCCTCATAAATTAAGGGTGACACAATTTGGTTACGACTGAGCAAATATTCATCTTGTAAATTTTGTTTTCCTCTTGCTTTCGAGGCCGATGTAGCATGAGAAGATACTAAAGTCGGTCTTAACAACTTTGTTTTTTGATTAGGTAACGCTAAAACATTAGCAGTCCTTACTGTATAACTGTTTTCTGAATGATGATATTCATCACTCTGATTTAAGGCTATTGTCTCTGGATACACCATCACTGGCACTAGTCGCGCCTCATCCGTAGGTTTTTCTACTAACTCCTGTGTTAAGTAAACTACACTAAAACACGCCCCCATCCCCTCGGTTAGTAAGCCTATTTGCTCTCGACACAGAGCAAGAAAATTAGAACTGGCAGATATTAGCATTAGTCTAGAAATTATAGTAAGTTAGCAGTTAGCAGTTAAGCAAGTTGGCATCAAACAACCTAAGTATGTTAAAAAATGTAAAATATCAAAAGTTTCTTCCCTCTTCCCTCCTGCCTTACCACAGGAATAAATTTCAACGCTCACCTACATTTCAGTTAACAGTCACCACTCACCAGGTTTTTAACTTTTAATTCTGAATTTTCAACCATTTTATCCTCAGTTGTATCAAAACATTAAAAATCATTGATTTTCTGAGCTAGAACTTATATAATGACGACGGGTTTTGTAGTCATAACTACAATCTATAGCTTGAAAGAGGAGGACAATAAGTTGGCCAGGAGACGTAAGCGCAAGAGTCGTCGTAGGCAAGAAGGACGACGTATACTAGAACACGTTCCTCAGTACAGCATCGAAAGTGGCGAAGATAAACCCGTGACAGCAGCAAGAAAATTTATTCAAGCTAAAGGTATTTTGCCACCTGCGCTGTTACTCGTAAAACGCAATGAGCACACCACAGATCGTTATTTCTGGGCGGAAAAAGGTCTGTTTGGAGCTCAATACGTAGAAGAGAATCATTTTTTGTTTCCTAGTCTGAGAGTTTTAGAATCACCAACAGCCCAAGAACCTGTTGCCTTAGCCAGTAAGTAAACAATAAATGGCCATCATATCCTGTAATGTGACTTCTGACTCTAAGAATAATTAACTGGCAATTTTCACCAGCTTATTCAAAAATTCCGTTTTTTTTAATTTTGTAAATTTGCCAGTAGGGTTTTTAGAACTTCTCTAAAGTCATGGCATAATCAATTTCTCATTAGCCCCATAGGTTCTATGAGTCAGTTTATTATCAGCTTACACAGCAGAGAGCAGCAACAGAGCTAAACACAACCAACAACAAAGCATAAATCTATGCTCTCATTCAGAATCACCATTAAGCTCTGTCCCCCAATCTAAATTTTCCCCCATGACATAACACTCAGCCGGAAAATAAACAGCACGGAAGAATTCTTCCCCCTTCCCTACTGCTCATTTACACAAAACCCTAGTCAGGAGTCTACATCAATGTAGATAATGATAGTTGTCATTCCTAACAGTCAATCAAATATCAAGCGTCTTTAACTGCAACGCCCTTTGCAACTCAGCTAGTTCATCCCGGTGGGCAGTAACAGTGATTGTACTTGAGAAGTTTTGTCCACTGGGAATATTTTCCATCTTTAGTGACACCTTCTCAAGTCTTCCTGATTTTTTCCAATACAATAGACCGCTTAAAGGGGATAACAAGACCAATAACAGAAAAATCTGCCCAAAATTCGGGAAAAGCAGCGATAAAACCAATGCTAAACAACCCAAGCCCACAGCAGCTAATACACTCAAAAACACAGCCAAAAACCAGCTAGGACTGACAAATCCTTCAAAGGTGACTTGATTTTTCGCCGCATCTATTGCTAAGACTCGATAAGCACGAGAGCGAAAATACTCCTTCAATGAACTCATTAGAGTATTTTCATCTTGTTCTGAAACCAGTCGCATCACTTCTGTACGGTCTTTGGTTGAGGCGCGAATAAAGAAAAACAAACCAACTGATAACAATAAAGTTAGCAGGAAAGTAGATTGTAAAACAGTAGCATCCATAACTAATTTTTAGGGCTGAAAATTCCAGTAGACTTAAACCATTATCAATTATTCTGGAAACAGGATACCAGAAGGCAAAAGACAGTTGTTGTCAGGGAGATTTATCCCCACTTCAAAAACTTTTCGCCTTAAAAGACGAGGTCTTAGCCTCCTTATCTCGATAACAACTAACAAACAACAGACTCAAGTTGTTTTTAACTTTTAACTTTTAATTTTGATATGTCGCAAAATTCTGAAACACCATCATCTAACATCCTGGCCATAGCCCAACAATTTCGTCTCATCGGTTGGATTAGTTTATGGATTCAGCTAGTCTTAGGTGTGATATCTGGAATCATAGTCTTATTATTTGGTATTTTTAGTCAAAGACCAGGCAGTCCAGCCAATAATCCAGGAACAGGCTTTGGTGTATTTTTAGCAATTTGTGGCATACTCATCTTAGGCGCTGGTATTTATTTAGCCTACCGCTACAACAGAATCGGCAAACAATTAGAATCACCTAATCCCACTAATCGCCCTCGCAAAGCGGAAACGCTGCAAGTATTACGTTTATCATTATGGGTAAATTTATCAGGAATATTAGTCACGTTATTAGGAGCGCAAGCGATTGTCGGTACATTAGTGGCTAGATCAATCTCGCCTCAAGCCGTAACTACCCAATTATTCGATCCAACGCGAATTATTAGCGGTTTAGATATGCTCATAGTCCAAGCTAATACCAATACAGTATTAGCACATTTTGTAGGTTTGTTAGCAACTTTATGGTTAATGAATCGTATTACTAAGTAATTGATAATTGGTGTGGTTGTAGTATCCTAATTTTTGAAAACAGGTACTTCTAAAATAAATTCTGTATTTATAATCGTCAATTTGACGACCAAACACAGCCAAAAATATTCTTAGAAACACAGGCGGTGATTTTAATTTTACAAATGGTAGAAGCAAAAATACTAGAATTAGTTAGTTCTTCAGTCTTAGAATACGAAAATAGCCGTAATCCTTTTATAATTAATCAGCAATCAATGGAACGATATTTACAACTAGCATCTTTAAGAGTATTAGTAGATGAAAATATTAGAATTAGAGGAAAACAGCTAGAACAGCAAGGTATTAAACCTATTGATGCACTTCATGTTGCTTGTGCAGAATCATCTCAAAGTAATTATTTTATCACAAGTGATAAAAGATTAATCAACCGAAGTTTATATGAGAAAATAAAACAATATCAAGAATCTGCTGATTAAATAATGTTAGACCTCACCAAAATCCAAACCCTAGCTCAAGAATACAGTCCCCAGGAAATAGTTGCAGCATTAGTATGGCAACGACAATTTAATCAGTTTAACGGGGAAGAAGTTATTAGGGATTTGAGCCAAAATACCCACCTTTGGGCAAGTTTTGTATTTACAAAACCGATTTTTGCACCAGATGAACATGGTTTAAGTTTTGGTGGTTTAGTAGATACATTATTGGCAATGGCAAATTATCGCCCCATGCCAGAATCAAGTATAATTCACTTTATTCCTTATCCTGCGGATACTCTTTACATATTAACGGAAAACCAAGATACTGTAGTTTCTCAGCTTTTAGATTTGGGTAAAAAGTGGCGTGCAGACTCAGTAGATATTACAGATGGTAATAATGAAGAGTATGGTTTGCGACTTCAGCGCAGATTGCAAATGCGGTTACAAGGTGGTTTGGAAGGAGAGTCTTTTTGGGAACAGCGAGATGGTGTAGTGATTGCTTATTGGTGGGATTAAGTTAGGTGACAGGTGACAGAAGATTTTCCGCACCTCCCCATTTAGTTTTGCCAGAAGTTTGTGGTTGCGATAAATTAGGATCATCCATAGTTGGTCGCTTATTATCTGTAAAGATATTTTTTGTCAACATTATTTTAACACTTCCCCTAAATAACAGCCGATGTCGCCAAATCAAGAAACCCAACCAGCAGAAAAAATCTATTTACCCCGTACCAGCGAGTCAGAAACATTAAAAAAGATTCGCCATACTGCTTCCCACGTCATGGCCATGGCCGTACAAAAGCTGTTTCCCAAGGTGCAAGTTACCATTGGTCCGTGGATTGAAAACGGTTTTTATTATGACTTTGATAGTCCAGAACCCTTTAGCGATAAGGATTTAAAGTCCATCCAAAAAGAGATGGTGAAGATTATTAACCGCAAACTGCCAGTGATTCGGGAAGAGGTCAGCCGCGAGGAAGCACAAAAGAGAATTGAAGCCATCAATGAACCTTATAAATTAGAAATTCTCGCAGATATTAAACAAGAACCCATTACCATTTATCATTTAGGTGAAGAATGGTGGGATTTGTGCGCTGGTCCCCACTTGAAAAACACCAAGGAAATCAACCCCAAAGCCATAGAATTAGAAAGCGTTGCTGGTGCTTATTGGCGGGGAGATGAAAATAAAACCCAATTACAGCGAATTTATGCGACTGCTTGGGAAACTCCCGAACAACTAGCAGAACATAAACGTCGCAAAGAAGAGGCATTAAGGCGTGACCATCGTAAGCTGGGTAAAGATTTAGGTTTATTTGTTTTCTCTGACTCTGTGGGGCCTGGTTTACCGCTTTGGACTCCCAAAGGTGCTTTATTAAGAAGCATTTTAGAAGACTTCCTCAAAAAAGAACAATTAAAACGGGGTTACTTACCCGTTGTTACTCCTCACATTGCCAGAGTTGATTTATTTAAAACATCTGGACATTGGCAGAAATACAAAGAAGATATGTTTCCTTTAATGGCTGAAGATGAGGAAACAAAAGCGATTGAACAGGGTTTCGTTTTAAAACCAATGAACTGCCCTTTTCATATCCAAATATACAAGAGTGAACTAAGATCCTATCGGGAATTACCGATGCGGTTAGCGGAATTTGGTACAGTTTACCGCTACGAAAAATCTGGAGAATTAGGAGGTTTAACTAGAGTCCGTGGTTTTACTGTTGATGATTCTCACTTGTTTGTCTCTCCTGAACAATTAGATCAGGAATTTCTCAATGTTGTAGATTTAATTTTGACTGTATTTAGAAGTCTGCAACTCAAGAATTTTAAAGCCAGATTGAGCTTCCGTGATCCTGCCAGCGATAAATATATTGGTAGTGATGAAGCTTGGAATAAAGCGGAAGGTGCGATTCGTCGCGCTGTGGAACAATTGGGAATGGATCATTTTGAAGGTATTGGCGAAGCTGCTTTCTATGGTCCAAAGCTAGATTTTATATTCAGTGATGCGTTAGATAGAGAATGGCAATTAGGAACGGTGCAGGTAGATTATAATTTACCTGAACGCTTTGATTTAGAATATGTTGCTGAGGATGGTTCTCGTAAACGCCCTGTGATGATTCACCGCGCACCCTTTGGATCTTTAGAAAGATTGATAGGGATTTTAATTGAAGAATATGCAGGTGATTTTCCCCTGTGGTTAGCGCCTGTGCAAATCAGATTGTTACCTGTGGGTGAATTGCAGATTGATTTTACCAAAGAAGTAGCCGCGAAAATGGTAGCTTTAGGAATTAGGGCAGAAGTTGATTTAAGTGGCGATCGCCTAGGTAAATTGATTCGCAACGCCGAAAAGGATAAAATCCCAGTCATGGCCGTAGTAGGTGCAAAAGAAGTAGAAACCAACGCTTTAAGTATTCGTACCCGTGCATCTGGGGAATTAGGAGTGATATCTGTAGATGAAGTTGTGAACAAAATCACAGAAGCAATTACTAATTTTAGCAACTTCTAATAACTCTCAAAAACTAGGCTGGGCAAATCCCAGCCTATCAACAAATTAACTCAAAATCAAACTGTGAAGACCACAAAAAAACAAATACAATCCTACTTATCATCATCTGCACGTAATAACTTACGGTAAAAAGCCTGAGAAAAATCCGTAACTCGATATCGTTTATAGTTTTCCATCAATTCAATTAAAAAAGCAATAAACTCAAAACTAGCCATGATCACTTCATAGGTTTGTTCAGAATTAGCATCAAATTGCACCCGACATCGGGTTAAGTCTAATGGTAAAGTACCAACACTCCAAGTAGCAACAAAGGGAATATGATCACTAGCCTCTATTTTCCGACCTCCTTCCAACACACCTTTTTGATAAAGACTGATAGCATAAGGTAAAAAATTACGCTTATTACCCTGAATATAGGGTTGATACAAACTAGTTTGTTGTTGATTTGCAGGTTGGAGTTGATCAAAAGACGTATTGCCAGTCATCGTTGTTGATTCCTTCTCTTAAATTGACCGAAAAAAATGGGATACAAGCCCCGTCCACTTTGGCAAGCTCAGTCATTACCAGCTATGATTATTAAGTTAACACTTACTGCGTCCTCAGAAGCAACTCATCATCAATTATACAATTTACACCGTCAATTTCCGCTTGTCGAGTTCCATCTGATTGGTGAGTTAAACCAATTATTAAATAACTCTCTGGTTTGTAAGGCATTCTTTCTGCCCATTCAATAGCCACAATACCTGGTATTACTTCCATACCTTCCCAGTAGCTTTCTAGGTTCAAACTTGTGACTTCTTCCGGTTCAAGGCGGTATAAATCCAAGTGATAAAGGGGGATGCGCCCTTCTGTGTACTCATTAATCAGTGTAAAAGTAGGACTAACAATTGAGTCAATTATTCCCAACCCTTTACCAATTCCTTGTACTAAAGTAGTTTTACCAGCACCTAAATCTCCTTGTAGTAAAATCACACTGCCCTCAGTTAAAATTTCCCCAAGGGTAATACCTAATTGTTCTGTTGCTTGTCTGTCTGGAAGGAGAATTTTAGTCATTGGGGATTGGGGATTGGGGATTGAGGGTTTATTTCCCATGGTGGGCTGCACTGTACCACTTTAATAAAATCTTGGCTAGTTTCTGGGGGTCGTGACGAACAGCACCATTTTGATCTTCAAATAAAATATTAGCAGGAACTATTCGCCGTCCTAATTGGGTAACAGCTTCTCGATCTAAAAACACTGGATGGGCATTTTGTTGGGCATAACGGATCAATGCTTGGGCAGAGGGTGTTTTTTTATGGACTAATACGGCATCAAATAATCGTCTATTACCGCAGGCCTTATCTATGGCTTGAATATGTTCAGAAACAGTATATCCATCCGTTTCTCCTGGTTGGGTCATAATATTGCAGATGTAAATGCGAGGAACATTGATAGAGGCGATCGCATCAGCAATTTCCTGAACTAACAAATTAGGAATTAAGCTAGTGTAAAGACTACCTGGTCCAATAATAATGTAATCAGCTTCTTTAATTGCTTTAATTGCCGCAGGTAAGGCGGGGGGATTTTCAGGAATACAACCGATTTTGACAATTTTTCCCCCAGCTTTAGGAATACTCGACTCCCCTTCAATGCGGCGGCCATCACTCAATTCTGCCCACAAACGGACATCGCTGAGGGTCGCGGGTAAAACTTGTCCTCTCACTGCCAATACCTTAGAACTAGCCGCCACGGCCTGTTCTAAGTCGCCAGTAATATCACTCATGGCAGTTAAAAACAAATTACCAAAACTGTGACCTGTTAATCCATCTCCAGCCCGAAAGCGATATTGAAATAATTCTGTGAGTAATTTTTCTTCATCTGCTAGTGCTGCTAAACAATTGCGGATATCTCCTGGTGGTAGAACTCCAAATTCCTCCCGTAACCTTCCAGAAGACCCTCCATCATCAGCAACGGTGACAATGGCACTAGTATTAGCACTGTAGCTTTTTAAACCTCTCAGTAATGTGGACAGTCCAGTTCCACCACCAATCACCACTATTTTTGGACCTCGGTATAAACGACGATGTGCTAAAAGAACATCTATCAATTCTTCTTCATCCCCCCCTGGTCTGAGGACTTGGGTAATTGAACCAACTGTGCGAGATTGTCCCCACAGAACTAAGAGAACACCACATAGCAGCAGCAACGGACCACTGACATAGTTAGGTACAATGTCGGCAAGAAATCCCAGAAGTCCTTTCAGGAATTCTAATATCCAAAAAATAGGGGTTAGCTTCACCCAAATTGCTAAACCCAGACTTGCCAAAACCACACCCCCAACTGTGATCAATAACCAGCGTTTTATGGATAATCCTGGGGATAACCATTTAAACCATTGATTGACCCGGTAGGATGTGCGACTGTGGGACTCCAGTTGTAGAGAATTAATGGCTTGTTTTAAAAAACCGATGAACATACCTAATAGGGAACGTTGGTACAAACAATATTTAACAGAAACTTGACATCACTTGTAGATTACCCCACTTACTAAGTATCCTATGAAAAAATGCATTTTAGGAATAGATCCAGGACTAGCGACTGTGGGATTTGGTGCAGTTCATTGGCAACAAGGTTCAACTACAAGACAGGAGACAACTTTGCAATTAGTTGATTTTGGGGTGATTAGCACTTGTGCCAAAATGGAAATGACTCAGCGATTATGTACTTTGTTTGATGATTTGCACACCGTGATGGACGATTTACAACCGGATTTAGTAGCGATCGAAAAATTATTTTTTTATCGCATGGCAAATACTATTATTGTTGCACAGGCTAGGGGTGTATTGATGTTAGTTTTGGGACAGCGTAAGCTGCCTTATGTGGAATTTGCCCCTCCTCAAATTAAGCAAGCTTTAACTAATTATGGTAAGGCGGATAAGTCAGAAGTACAAGAGGCAGTGATGCGAGAGTTAGGTTTAGATGAAGTTCCCAAGCCTGATGATGCGGCAGATGCCTTGGCAGTGGCCTTAACTGCCGCATTTCAATTGTGAACTCAGGGACTTACCAAACTAGAAATATTTTGATTATATTTTTAGTAACTATCTCGCGTAAAACAAGATGAACAAAAATAATATTCAAAACTATCGCTTTGTCTGCACTCTAACTTTTGGAGATATCTACGGTCAAATTATTGTTTGGTTAATCACGATTACTATTAGTTTGGCATCGGCTTTAGCCTTAATGGGTGCAAAAAGGCCAGTATATGCTTTAGCTACTGTTGGTCTGGTCGTCCTCCTATCCCTGCCTTTCTTACTGTTTGCTTTTGTAACTACGTTATTAAATCATATTGAACTCAATGCTATAGAACCAGAGACAAAAACAGAATGATGTCTCAATCAAACCTATTTCGCCCCCTAAATCCCCTACCCATGACCCCCGGGGTAAAATGAGAGACTTTGAAGTTCTTATTCCCCCAGAATTGAAGGTTAGGGGACGGGGCATCAAAACCCTATTAGGCTACTTGATTAAACTTCTGTGTACATGATAGGTCTTTAGACCGAGAGTGTCAAAATCGGTGATTGATAATGCTAGAACATGATGTAATTATTGTTGGTGGGGGCTTGGCTGGATGTCGGGCTGCCTTGGAAATTGCCCGTATTGACCCTAGTTTGAAGGTGGCAATAGTTGCCAAAACCCATCCAATTCGTTCTCATTCTGTAGCAGCCCAAGGTGGCATGGCGGCATCTTTAAAAAATGTGGATGATACAGATAGCTGGGAAGCTCACGCTTTTGACACTGTTAAGGGTTCCGATTATTTGGCGGATCAAGATGCGGTGGCAATTTTAACCCAAGAGGCACCGGAAGCAGTCATTGATTTAGAGCATCTGGGGGTTTTGTTCTCCCGTTTACCTGATGGTCGCATCGCTCAACGGGCTTTTGGCGGACATTCCCACAACCGCACTTGTTACGCGGCTGATAAAACTGGTCATGCAATTCTACATGAATTGGTAAATAATTTGCGCCGTTATGGTGTGCAAATTTATGAAGAATGGTATGTGATGCGCTTGATTTTAGAAGATGGTCAAGCTAAAGGTGTAGTGATGTTTCACCTGTTAGATGGCCATATTGAGGTGTTACGGGCAAAGGCTGTCATGTTTGCCACTGGGGGTTATGGGCGTGTCTATAACACCACTTCTAATGATTATGCTTCTACTGGTGACGGTTTGGCGATGACGGCTTTGGCGGGTTTACCTCTCCAAGATATGGAATTTGTCCAATTTCATCCTACGGGTTTGTATCCTGTGGGAGTGCTAATTTCCGAGGCTGTGCGGGGTGAAGGGGCATATTTGATTAACTGCGAGGGCGATCGCTTTATGGCCAATTATGCCCCCAGTCGCATGGAATTAGCCCCTCGTGATATCACTTCACGGGCGATCACTGATGAAATTCGCGCCGGTCGCGGTGTCAATAGCGATGGCAGTCCTGGCGGTCCGTTTGTTTACCTAGATTTACGTCATCTGGGTCGGGAAAAAATCATGACTCGTGTTCCTTTCTGTTGGGAAGAAGCCCATCGTCTGGTGGGTGTGGACGCTGTAACTCAACCTATGCCCGTTCGTCCTACTATTCACTATTGTATGGGCGGTATACCTGTCAATACTGATGGTCAGGTTCGTAACAGTGCAGATGGTTTGGTTGCAGGTTTTTTTGCCGCCGGAGAAACTGCTTGTGTATCCGTCCACGGGGCAAATCGTCTCGGTAGTAATTCTTTATTAGAATGTGTAGTTTATGGTAAGAGGACGGGAGCAGCGATCGCCCACTATGTCCAAAGTCACCAACTACCAGCCATAGATGAACTACATTACATCAAATCCGCCCAAACACAAATCCAAACTCTAATTGAACAATCTGGAAAATACCGCATTCATCAAATTCGTCAAGCCTTTCAAGATAACATGACTGAATATTGTGGCGTTTTCCGCACTCAAGCATTAATGCATCAAGGATTAGAAAAAATTACCCAATTACAACAACAATATTCACAAATATATTTAGATGACAAGGGAACTCACTGGAATACGGAATTAGTCGAGGCCTTAGAACTACAAAGTTTAATGGTCGTCGGACAAACTATTTTAGCTTCCGCCCTCAACCGTCAAGAAAGTCGCGGTGCACACTTTCGAGAAGACTTTTCTCAAAGAGATGATGCTAACTTTCTTCAACACACAATGGCTTATTATTCCCCAACTGCCATTGATATTCAATATCGTCCTGTCACTATTTCTATGTTTCCACCACAGGAAAGAAAGTATTAGGTTCACAGCGATTTTTAGGTAAATAAACCACAAAACAAATTTGAATACCCTTCTATAGCACAAGATCCCCGACTTCTCCAAAGATGTTGGGGATATGACTCCTATATTTCAGGACTTACGCGAAAGGGAACGAAAGTAGGAGTAATTTATGAATTACCTCTACGCAAGAATAAGGTTTTCAGTCACATCTTGCGTAAGTAAGTCCTATATTTGTGTTGCGATCGCTTTTATCTCTATAACAATTTATGAAAATCTACGCAATAACACTGAAATTTTAAACTTTTTATAATCTTGTCTTAACTAAAATCATATATCAGTATAGTATATAATAAAACCTTTATCCATGGAACATTATAGTGTTTATGGATTTTCTCACCTCCCCGGATATTTGACCCTGGAAATATAACAATGACAAGCACATTACAACTAAATTTTACTAGCACCATCAAACTAGACGGCGCGGAAATTTCTGATTTTGATCCTAAATCAAAACGGTTATTTGTCACAGGAGAAGCAGCAGGTAAACCAGTTCTTCAAGTTATAGATGCAGCTGATCCTAAACAACTCACCAAAATTACCAATATTGATCTTTCTAGCATTGGTTCAACTGTACAAAGTGTTGCAATTAGAAAAAAAATAGGAAATACAAATAGTATCGTTGCTGTAGCCATTGCTGGTAATACTAACACAGATAATGGTAAAATTGCTTTCTTTGATGCTACCACCTTAACTAAACTTGCAGAAGTACAAGTTGGCGCTTTACCTGATATGATTACCTTCACTGCTGATGGTAGTAAATTACTAGTTGCTAACGAAGGTGAACCCAACGAAGATTATAGCATAGATCCCGAAGGTTCTATTAGTATTATTGATGTTTCTGGAAATATTGCTAGTTTAAATAGTAGTAATGTAACAACCGCTAATTTCACAGCTTTTAATAGTCAGGAAACAACATTAAAATCCCAGGGTGTCAGAATTTTTGGCAAGCTAAAAAACAATCAAAATTCCACAGTAGCACAAGACGTAGAACCAGAATATATAGCCATTTCTCCCGACGGGAAAACAGCATTTATTACGCTACAAGAAAATAATGCCCTTGCAGTTTTAGACATTCCTACTGCTACTATTACCAAGATAATTCCACTGGGATATAAAAACCATAACCTATCAGGAAATGGTTTGGACGCTAGTGATAGAGATGTTAATGGTACTTCTGCTGGAGGAGGTAAAATTAACATTAAAAACTGGCCAATTTTTGGAATGTATCAACCTGATGGTATTAGCTCTTTTCAAATTGCAGGTAAAACCTATTATATCACTGCTAATGAAGGAGATGCTCGCATTCGTCCCACAGCAAATAATACTTTTGGTAGTGAAGGATCATTATTTAATGAAGAATCAAGAGTTTCTATCTTAAATCTTGACCCTACAACTTTTCCTAATGCTACTGACTTGAAAAGACCAGAAAATTTAGGACGTTTAACTGTTACTAATAAACTAGGAGATACCGATGGAGATGGAGATTTTGATCAACTATATGCTTTTGGAGGCCGTTCATTTTCTATCTGGGATGAGCAAGGTAAATTAGTATTTGATAGTGGTGATCAATTAGAGCAAATTACTCAACAAAAGATTCCTAAATTATTCAATGCTAATAGTGCTGGTGCAAGCGAATTTGATACTCGTTCTGATAACAAAGGACCTGAACCAGAAGGTGTAGTTATTGGTATTATTGATGGTAGAACCTATGGATTTATTGGTTTAGAACGTACTGCTGGTGGTGTCATGGTTTATGATATCACTAATCCAACCGCACCTACATTTGTTCAATATATCTTCATAGAAGGAGATATTGCACCCGAAGGTTTAAAATTCATTGCTGCTGAAGATAGTCCTAATGGTAAACCTTTGTTAGCAGTTACTAATGAAGTTAGCAATACCGTAAGCTTTTATGAAATAGGACAAACAAAACTCACAACTTACGACTTTACAGAATTACCCAAATTAGGTACAAATAGCACTAATCAAGATATCTTTTTAGGTGGGTTTTCAGGTTTATATTTCCAAGGAATTGCTGCTAATGGTAATTGGAAATTTGTCACTCACACTGATAGAGGTCCAAACGGTGACGCTAACGGACAAAACCGCCCATTTTTCCTACCAGATTTCCAACCAGAAATAGTTAGTTTTGAATTAAATCGCAGCACCAATCAAATTACCATCACTCAAAGAACTAAACTATTTCGCGCAGATGGTACTACTCCATTAACAGGACTTCCTAATATTCAAGCAGGAATAGCAGGAACAGGTTACACTGATGAAATACCTGTCAATTTAGCTGGACAAACATTACCAAATGATTCCTTCGGTGCAGACTTAGAAGGAATTGTTGTAGCACAAAATGGTGATTATTGGATGGTTGATGAATATCGTCCAGCAATTTATCAATTTAATACTAACGGTAAATTACTAAATAGATTTATTTCTGTAGGAACAGCAGCAGCAGCAAATCAAACAGTAGGAACTTTTGGTACAGAAATATTACCAGCAGTTTACGCTCAACGTCGTAATAATCGCGGTTTTGAAGCTGTAGCTTTGGAAGGTTACAAACTTTACGCTTTCATCCAAACTCCTCTTGATAATCCTGATAATTCTTCAGATACAATATCCAGAAGTTCCCGAAATATACGCATTTTAGAATTTGATATTTCCACTCAAAAAGTGACAGGAGAATATTTATATATTCTTGATGATATTACAGGTAGTGGTAATGCCAAAACTGATAAAATTGGTGATGCAGTATCTTTAGGTAATGGTAAATTTGCTGTTGTCGAAAGAGATGATCGTAGTGATAAAACTGCCAATAAACTTATCTATGAAATTGATCTAAAACAGGCAACAAACATCAATAATCCTGCTAATTTAACTACCATACCAACAGGTAAAACCATTGAACAATCAACTATTGCTGAATTAACTACTGCCCAAATTATTCCTGTGAAGAAAAGACTAATTACTAATGCAGCAAATTTAGATTATACAGGAGTTGAAAAGTTAGAAGGTTTGGCTTTAGTTGCTCCCGATACCTTGGCAATCATTAATGATAATGATTTTAATGTTGCTGGTACAAATATTCCTTCTCGTTTAGGTATTATTAAATTACCTTATGACCTCAAACCAGCAGATTATTTAGATGGAAATATTGACCATAATGTCTTTACCATTAAAGGTCAACAAAATAAGGTAAGATTAAAGGTAACATTGACAGAATATAACTCTAATCTGGTCAATGAATTTGGGGTATTTGTTGTTGATAATGCCCAGGGGAAAATCAATGGCATTGCTCCGGGAGAAAATGGGTATCAAGCAGCAGCATTTGAGAGAGTTAAAAATCAAGGACAGGTAATACTCTCTGCTATTAGTAATCTGCCTAATGGTTTTAGTGTTAGCAATATCTCCAGACTGATAGAGTTTGATTCTAATATGCACCTGAAATTTTATTTAGTGCAGAATAATACTACAGACTCCTTTAGAATCAGTAGTAATATCAATCATATCAATATGCTATTTGCTGATGTTTCAACTCAGAAAATTAGTTACTCGGAAGATAATAGTATTAACCTGGCCTGGAAAGATGGTTCTGGGAGAAATGCTGATTTCAAAGATTTAGTTGTGAAGATTAAATCTAGCAGTGAAACATTAGCTTTAGGTACAACATTACAAGGAAATAATGAGGGAGAAGTAATTGATTTACGTCAGATAAGTGGCCTAGTTAAAGCCGATTTTTCCGTTTATCGAGAAGCAACTTTTAATAATGAGGTCTATTTTTATAAAGTTGATAATGCTCAAGGAGGAATTGCTGGGTTACAAACTAATTCAACCAGTCCTAGTAACTATTTGCAAGCAGCAATCAATAATCTAATTAAAGATGCTCAAACAGGGGAAATCATTAAGTTTAGTGTTAATAATCAAGGCATTAATCGCAGAAGTGCTATCATTGCCGGGGGTAGTATTTTAGCCCCCATGATTGTTGTTAATGGAACTTTATCTGAACTTACTGATAATAATCCCAATAATGATCCTCAAGTTTATTTTCCCTATTTAGGAGTTAATGGCGATAAAACTGATCATATTCGAGTTTTAGGCGATAATATCTTTGGTTTTGAAGACTTACCTAATAGCGGAGATAAAGATTATAATGATGTGATTATCTCTGCTAAATTGACTGTGATTTAACAGCTTGATAACCCCTATTTAATGCCAACACCCCCGAATTAGGGGTGTGGCATATAAGTAGTTATGCAAAATTAATTACATATTCTTTGCCAAAATCTCGAATGACTTTTTCAACATAATTAACTAAATTCTGCCAACTAGAGTAAGCATCTATTTCTATCCATTCATATTTCATAAATCGCCAGAGAATTT
>JBJTTJ010000070.1:0-25689 GCA_046080125.1 Cuspidothrix sp. | reverse complement strand
GTTTTATCTCGTTCTTCTGCACCATTGCCAGAGACAAATTCTAAGGCAATTAATGGCGAAATATATTCTTGCCATAGCACATAAGAACGGCGAAATTGACCATTTAATAAAAGTGGTACATTGGGAACATAAAACCAATCTGGAGCTTCTGCACCGCGTTCTGGAGGGTCAGTAATACGCCAATAAATTCCTAAATCTTGACCAATACAATACTGACCATCTGGATGGCGTTTTTGTAATACTGGTGTAATGGACTCTGTTAGCAAAATGCTTTGGGGGTGTTCTTGCCAATTCTTCACAAATGTACCGTCTGACTCTGGGAGTTGGGTGTGATCTGGGAGGCTGGTTTCTGTATAGGGAGGATCTGTAGTAAATTTCATGACTTCCTCGGATTTGATGAGGTTTGTTTTAGTTTAGCAAAATGGGAAACAGAAAGTGATGGTTATGGCGATTGGCTAACACTAGCACTGAAAGCGATCGCATTTTTAACCCAGAATCTCAATAATATTACGCTTACCGTTCAGCCTCCAGACTACCCAACTAAATTAGGGAAAAGTTTCCCAAGCTTGGGCCACCAATTTACTCAACCAGCGTCTTTGTTGTTTATTTAGCATCGGGTCATCCGCCAATACCTGAGCAGTTAATTGGTCTAAAGACTGTCCCTGAGCGCGAACAACCTTAACCACGCCAGCAATAACCGCCGCCACTAACTCTTCATCAACCGGCTGTTTTCTTAGTGCAGATATTTCTTGGGGACTGTCTGGGATAGGATAATTCATGGTATTGGTTTACAAAATTTACAAAATGAACAAAAAACTTGATAAATCATTAAGATTCTTCATCAAGTCTTTATGAAGCTAATTAGGGCAGAGTTTAGCTTAACTGTTGCCGCTTTTAAATCTGTCTGAGTGAGTAGATTCATTATGAAATATCAGAATAATATGCAAGAACTTCTGTATTTAGAAATTCCTACACCCGATACAGAATCAGTACGTAAATGGATACAAACAGATTTTGTTTTAGACAATGGGGAAAAACTCATTACCCCAGATGGTTTTCGCCTGAGAATCCCAGTTAAAAATAATACTTTTAATCGAGTAGAGCTATCTGTTTTTGTCTGGTCGGTGCAGCGAACCACTTACCTAAAAGTATTCCGTTGGGGAGATAAACCCTTTCCTGGTGAGAAAACCATTCTCCAATATCTCACCCAAGAACTCAGGAGTCGCTTTCCCAACTGCTACCCTGAACCACCTGTAATTAATACAGAAAAATCAATTTTCCCCCAGTTAGAACCCTATTATCCCCTCACCGTTAAGTATTTTCAGAAAATGCCAAATGGGGAATATGATCTTAACAGGGCTTACTGGTGGGAGCAACGGTGGCGAGAAGGTGTGAAAAATCCTCAAAAACCCCGTGAGGTGATCTTTTTTGACAATAAATCCCCTCTTCCTGCTACCAATCCTGAATATGACATCATTTACATTGGTGGTGCTTTGGGGTCAATTCATGCCGCAGTTATGGCTAAATTAGGCTATAAAGTGCTGTTAATAGAAAGATTACCCTTCGGGAAAATGAATCGAGAATGGAATATTTCCCGCAATGAAATTCAAAGTTTAATTAATTTGAGTTTGTTAACTAATGCTGAGGTAGAAACAATTATTTCTAGGGAATATAAAGACGGTTTCAATAAATTTTTTGATGCTAATAATCCCTCTCATTTAAAATCACCAATTTTGCATACACCCACAGTTCTAAATATAGCTTTAGATTCAGAAAACTTACTCAGATTATGTGGACAAAAACTCCAAAATGCCGGAGGTAATATTTGGGATGAAACAGAATTTATTCGCGCTGATATTAGTAATTCCCAAGTTACTATTCATATTAAACATTTACCCACTGGTAAAGAAAAACAAGTGAGTGGCAGATTATTAATAGATGCCATGGGAACAGCTTCTCCCATTGCTTGGCAATTAAACGGAGGTAGAGCTTTTGATAGTGTTTGTCCCACCGTGGGCGCAGTAATTGAAAAAGGTTTTGCTCCGGGAGTATGGGATGCTGAATATGGGGATGTTCTCTACAGTCATGGAGATATTTCTAGAGGTAGACAATTAATTTGGGAATTGTTTCCTGGAGTCGGTGAAGAGTTGACAATTTATCTATTTCACTATCATCAAGTCAATGCTAAAAATCCCGGTTCTTTGTTAGAAATGTATGAAGATTTTTTCGCCATTCTGCCAGAGTATCGCCGTTGTGACATGGATAAATTAGTGTGGAAAAAGCCTACATTTGGCTATATACCTGGACATTTTAGTGTGAGTGAGAGCGATCGCACCATTGCCTTTGATAGATTAATTGCCATTGGTGATGCTGCTTCCCTGCAATCGCCTCTAGTATTTACCGGCTTTGGTTCTCTAGTCCGCAATTTAGAACGGTTAACCACCCTATTAAATATTGCCCTCAAGCATGATTTATTAACCAAGCAGCACTTAAATAAAATTCGTGCTTATCAAAGTAATGTGGCCGTTACGTGGTTATTTTCTAAAGGAATGATGGTTCCCACAGGAAAATTTATAGCCCCACAATTAATCAATTCCATGCTGAATACCTTCTTTGGATTATTAGCAACTGAACCTGTAGAAATAGCGGATAATTTCATTAAAGATCGGTGTGATTGGTTCACATTTAACCGTCTAGCATTGAAAGCAGCTATGAAAAATCCAGTATTATTAATCTGGATTTGGCAATTAGCAGGTTGGCGAGATTTATTACGTTGGCTTGGTAATTATCTTAGCTTTACTCGTCATGCTTTAATTAGTGCGATACTAGGAAATTGGTTGCCACAATTTTTAAAATGGAGTCAATCTTGGTTAGAAATTCGTTTTCCCGGTCTATGGTTGCAATTAGTGGCAATGAACTACGCCATTTCTACAGGTAGACCACGATTACCGCCAGCTTTGCGTTAATAAAAATTATAGATGTAGAGACATTCCGCCAGAAAAGTCAGATCCCCGACTTCTGAAAATAAGTCGGGGATATTGTTTTTGATAACTCATTGAGGATTGCTATATACTTTTAGAACTTACCCAAAATTTGAGTGAAACCCTGTTTCTTGGGTGGGGGTAATTCATGAATTACCCCTACTTTCATTTTATTCTGCCTAAGTCTTAATTTTTATTATATATTTAATAATGCTTACCTACTTAAATAGAAAATTATGACAGGTTCTAGAAATGATTGGTTTCCCACACCTGTGTGGAACTTTCCAGTAGAAAATCATCAACAATTAAATCCCCTACTATTGAAGACTATCTATGCAGAAGAACAGCGAGATAGCAAGGGTGAAAAATGGTCAAATGTACTAGGATGGCACAGTGTAGATAACTTACACCAGAAAGATAGTTTTTATGAATTTACCCAAATCATTCATAAAAATGTCTCAGAAATTGCCACTTTTTTGCGATGGGACTTACAAAAATTCAGCCTCAAGATTACAACTTGTTGGGCAATTATTAACCGTAAATTTGCTTCCAATTCAGTACATAATCATCCAAATTCTATTTTAAGTGGAGTTTACTATCTGAAAACTCCTGAAAATTGCGGGGGTATATTCTTTTGTGATCCTCGACCAGGATCGCAAATGATTGTACCACCATCTATTGAATTTAATCTCTGGACTTTACCTAGAATAACTTACAAAGCTTATGCAGGGACAATGTTAATCTTTCCCAGTTGGTTATCCCATGGTGTGGAAATAAATATGAGCAATGAAGATCGTGTTTGCATTAGTTTTAATATTGGCATAGTACCTATAAAAAGTGGTGTTGCATAGCCGCGAAATTGTTTCTGAGTGTAAAGACGTTCCATGAAACGTCCTTACCAAAATGTTTGAATATATGCAAAATTGTTTTCATTCTCAAAATCCGAGGTTGGTGATTTTGGAGTAGGGACAATTCATAAGTTCATAACCTTTTCATAACTAAAGATTAATTTTTAAACCCCTATTTTTTAATCAAGACACTACGAATTCATAGTTATATCTTAACCTCTGAGTGAGATTCTGATAGAAAATCATATTCATTTTCGGTAAATTAGGTGATCCTAAATTTGCCCAAATTCAGGTTCATTGATTCAATAACCAAACTCAAATCTAATTAAGGAATTTTATGCCTACATCATTCGATACAACTCAACCATCTCAAGTCAAAGGGCTAAATGGTTACACAGTTGACCCTATCTTCACCGTTGGTGACAAAATTGGTAACTATGTTCCCGCCGGTATTTTGGATGGTATTGGTGCTTATTCACTCAACGATACAACTGTTCGTTTATTGGTTGTTAATGAGATAGGGGCTACTGAAGGCTACAAGTACACCCTGAAAAACGGTACTCAACTCCCCGGCGCCAGAGTTAACTATTTTGATGTTGACAAGCGCACATTAAAAATAGTTGATTCTGGTCTTGCCCATGACACCATTATTAACCGCAAAGGTGAAGTTGTTGATGCTGCTACTGACTTAGAGTTTGGTGGGATTCAACGTTTTTGTTCTGCTGCTTTGTTTGAAGCTAACCAGTTTGGTTCAGGTATTGGTCTAGCTGATCGTATTTTCTTCTCTGGTGAAGAAACCAATGGTGGCACACAATTCGCCTTAGATACAAAAACAAATACTCTCTATGCACTGCCCGCATTTGGTCGTGCTGCATGGGAAAACGTCACAGAAATAAATACAGGTCGCACTGATAAAGTAGCCTTTATCATAGGTGATGACAGAAGCAACGCCCCTCTATACCTCTATGTTGGCGATAAGAAAGCTGGTGGTTTCCTAGATCGGAATGGTTTAGCACAGGGCAAACTATTTGTATGGGTAGCAGATGATCCTAACAATGCTACTGATCCCATTGAACTTACCCCTAGTGAATTTAAGGGCAGTGGTAATAGTACAAATGGTAAGTTCGTAGAAATTCCTTACTACGATGCTACAAAGGCTAATACTACAGGTTACGATGCTCAAGGATATGCTACACAAGCCACGCAAAATGCTTTAGCAGCAGCGGTCAGTGCTTTTAAATTTTCTCGTCCTGAAGATGTGGCCACCAATCCTGCTGATGGAACTCAAGTTGTTTTAGCATCTACTGGTATTTCTGCAGGACCAGATGTTTGGGGTACAACCTACAAAATAGATGTGGATTTTAACGACATCAGTGCAGGTAATATCACCGCGAAAATTGACATCCTTTACGATGGTAATGACGCTGGTAAACTAGACTTCGGTTTACGTAGTCCTGATAACCTCGATTGGGCTGATGATGGCAAAATCTACATTAACGAAGATCGGGCAATTGCTGCTTTTGGTCTAACTTCCGGGCAAGAAGCGTCTATTTATGTTCTTGATCCTGCTGTTGCCAATCCAGCAGCCAGTTTAACTAAAATCGGACAAGTTGATCGCTCGGCTGTTCCTTCTGGTCAAACTGATTCTAGCCCAACTGATATTGGTAACTGGGAAACTTCCGGTATCCTTGATGTTTCTAGTCTGTTTGGTAACGCTCCTGGTACACAGTTTATCTTTGATATCCAAGCACATAGTCTTCGTACTGGAACAATTATTACCGCTACTGATATAGATGGTAATGGTGATGGAACTAAAACTAGACAAGAAAATCTGGTTGAAGGTGGTCAATTATCATTCTTAATCGCGCCTAATGCCAATCTTATTCAGGATACACAATTCTTTGCTGGTACACCCAACGATGATGTAGTTGTAGCTAAAGCAACTCCAGGCTTTAATGGTACTAACGATGTCGTCTTTACTGGTGCTGGTAAGGATGAGATTGATAGTGCGGCTGCGGGCGCTCTTGCCAGCAATAACATTATTGATGCTGGTAGTGGTGCTGATACAGTGTTTTTAGCCAATGGCGATCGCGCTTTTGGTAGCGATGGCGACGATGTATTTTTTGCAGATGAGGCCAGCAATTTCCGTGCTTCCGGTGGCGCTGGTAATGACTTCTTCTATCTTGGCAATGGTACAGGTGGCCGTGCTTTGGGTGGCGCTGGTAATGACACCTTTGAAATTGGCCTTGGTGGTGGTCACACCCTATCTGGTGGCGCTGGCGCTGACCAATTCTGGATTGCTTTTGGTGGTGAATTACCCAAATCTGCTAACACTATTCTCGACTTCCAAATTGGTACTGATGTCATCGGTATCAGTGGTGCGGCTGCTTTAGGTATCACTACATCAACTCTGAAATTAAATCAAGTTGGTAATGATACTGCCATTGTCATTGGCAGTCAAACTATAGCGACTTTAACAGGCATTCAAGCCAGTTCTTTAAATGTGGCTAACACTAATCAATTTATCCTTGTTTAATTGAGGCAAGGATTTAACGTGAATAGATTTTAATTAAAAACCTTGGCAAAACTGCAATTCATAAAAGTTTTGCCTTGGTTTCTCTCTAAAAAATTGATTCATAAATATAACAAAACATCTACTAATTATTTGTGAGGAGAATTAAATGGCAGACCTATTTATAGACGCTTTTAAAACAAATATCACCTTAAATGGTACGGCAGAAAATGATACTCTTGATGCCGCAAATGGAGGAGGAAATAATACTCTTAAAGGTGATGCTGGTGATGATGAATTATTTGCTAACACCGATGACAAACTCTATGGAGAAGCAGGAAACGATAAACTCTATTCAGATGGTAATGGTAATAATATTTTAGATGGTGGTGACGGCAACGATTTAATAAAAGCTGATCGCAATGATAGTGTTTTTGGCGGTGCAGGTGATGATACAATCTTCGGTGGTCTAGGTGGCAATACAATCACTGGTGGCACTGGTAAAGATACATTTTGGTTAGCTAATGCTGAATATCCCAACACTCCTAATATCATTACTGACTTTAATATTACTGAAGATATATTGCTAGTCAATGTAGATTCTTTTAAAGAAATACCTCAATTAACTTTTATAAATCAGGGTAATGATACCTTAGTCAATGCTGGAGATAAACAGTTAGCTATTCTTCAAGGTGCTGCTCCTCAAATATCAATATTTTCTATTGCTTCTGCATCAGCAACAGAAGGTAACGCCATAAACTTTACTATTACCCGCACAGGAAATACCCAAGTTAGCCAAAATGTCACTATATCTACATCTATCAATCAAGATGATACAGCTAGTGCAAATGACTTTACAGCTAACACTGAAACCTTAACTTTTGCCCAAGGTGAAACCACTAAAATATTTAGTGTCATTACAACTCAAGACAACGTATTTGAACAAAATGAAACTTTCAGTCTGACATTAAATAATCCCACCAATAACGCAATTATTAGTTCTACCAATGGTACAGCAAAAGGAACTATTAATAATGATGATTCTGTACCAATATTTTCTATTGCTTCTGCATCAGCAACAGAAGGTAATAGTATTACTTTCACAGTTACTCGTACAGGTGACGCTCAAGCTACACAAACAGTAAACGTAGCAACATCCATAGCTAGTGGTGACACAGCAAGTACAAATGATTTCACTGCAAAAACAGAAACTCTAACATTTGCACAAGGTGAAACAAGCAAGACTTTCACAGTTCAAACAACTCCAGACACCTTACTTGAAGGTAATGAAACCTTTACAGTCAGTTTAAGTAATGCTACGAGTGGTGCAATTATTAGTTCTACCAATGGTACAGCCAAAGGTACTATTGAAGATAGCATTATCACAATTACAGCAAACACTCAAGACGGACCAATTGTGGGGGCTAATGTGTTCTTTGATGGTAATTCTAACGGCATCAGAGACGAAGATGAACCTCAGACTACTACTGATAGCACTGGTAATTTTACCTTAGAAATTAGTGGTGCTTCTTACGACCTCAATCAAAATGGTCGTATTGACCCCACTGAAGGATATTATGTTGCCACCGGAGGTAAAGATGCCATAACCGGACTGCCTTTTACAGGCAATCTGCGAGCAGTTGCTGGTTCTGCTGTAGTAACACCGATTACAACACTAGTTTCTAGCATCGTGGATACCGGAGTCAGTCTAAAAGAGGCGTTAACCCAAGTCAATAATGCTTTAGGAATACCTGATAGTGTTGATTTAGTTACTTTTAATCCTATCTCAACAGAGAACTTAGGTTCTAGTGAATCGCTAAAAGTATTGACAGCCCAGGCATCTGTACAAACCCTCATCGGACAAATCACAGCAGCTTTTGAAAGTGTCACAAATATTGATGGAATAACACTAGCGAATCAGGTAACAAGTAACCTAGCCAGAGCGGTTCTTAAGTCACAGGATTTCAACCTCAGTAATGTAGACCAGATTAAATCTCTGATTACTAATACTGTCACTAGTTTAAGAGAGCTAGACAACACTCTGAACTTGACAAAGATTACCGACAATAGAGAAAAAATATCCCAAATTGTCTCTGATAGTAGCGAACAAATCTTGACTGCAACTAGTATGAGTACAGGCTTTAAAGCCCAAAAAGTCGCTCAATCTGACATTACCCAGGATATAATTGCCGCCCTTGAAGGGCTGCAATCTTTTGATGATGTTGTTACAGGAGAGGCTCTGAAGGAGTTAATAAATAACGCCACTATTGAGACTCTCGTTAACCTTGAAGTTACTTCCAGTACTGTTATGGAAGATGGTATATCTAACCTGGTTTACACTTTCACTCGGATTGGTGATACTAAAGATACCTTAACAGTTAACTATGATATTACTGGAATTGCTGACAGTAATGATTATACAGGGGCAATACCGGGAAAAGGTCAAACTATAACTTTCGCAGCAGGTTCGAGTAAAGCAACTTTAACCGTTGACCCCAGACCGGATATCATTATTGAAAATGATGAAACTGTGGTGTTAACTCTAGCCCCAGGGAAAGGCTATACTGTTGGCACTTCCACTGCTGTCACTGGAACTATTAATAACGATGATCCAGCACCTGAATTTAGTATTGCAGCAGCGTCAGCAACAGAAGGAAATAGTATTACTTTCACAGTTACTCGTACAGGTGACGCTCAAGCTACACAAAATGTAACCGTAGCAACATCCATAGCTAGTGGTGACACAGCAAATGTAAATGACTTTACTGCAAAAACAGAAACTCTAACATTTGCACAAGGTGAAACCACTAAAACCTTTACTGTTCTCACCACCCAAGACGAACGGGTGGAAAAAGATGAGACTTTTACAGTTGCTTTAACTAATCCTACAAATGGGGCATTAATCAATAATGATAATAATCAAGCTAAGGGAGTAATTATTAATGATGATATTCCCCTAGCCACGCCTAGTAATAATTATGTTTTTCCCATTAAAGGTGAAGGTGATCAAGTTAGGCTTCAAGTTAGTTTAGTACAACGCAATTCTAATTCTATTAATGAATTGGGTGTATTTACTGTTGATGATGCTCAAGGAAATATTAATGGTATTGCGCCCGGTACACCAGGTTATAATCAGTCAGTTATCAGCAGAGCAAAAGTTGTTTTCTCTGCTATTTCTAATCTCCCTAATGGTTTTAATAGTGGCGATTTCACTCGTTTAATTGACTTTAATAGCGGTGACAATCTGAGATTCTTTTTGGTTCAAGGTGGTACAGTAGATTCTTTAAGTTCTGGAAAAACTCCATTATCAAATTTACTGATTGCTGATAATTTAAACCAAAAGATCACAGATTTAGGTACTGAAGGGTTTACTCTTTCTTGGCGGGACGGTTCTAGAAATGTTGCAGACTTTCAGGATTTAGTTGTAAAGGTTAAATCTACTAATGATCAACCAGTGATTGGTACAGGATTACAAGGTGGCAATCAGGGAGAAATTATTGACTTACGAAGTATCAAAAGTCAAGTAAAAGTCAATTTTTCTGTTTATCGAGAGGCGGCATTTAATAATGAGGTATACTTTTATAAGGTTGATAATGCCGATGGACAAATCGGTAGCTTAAAAGCTACTTCAGCTAATCGTGCTAATTATCTACAGACGGCATTGAATAATCTGATCAAAGATGCACAAACTGGCGCAAATATCAAATTTTCTGCTGATAATCAAGGTATACAAACAGGAACAACTACTATTACTGGTGGGACAATTCTTGCTCCCATGATTATAGTGAATGGTAGCTTATCTCAGCTTTTAGATGACAATACTAATAATGATCCTCAAGTTTATTTTCCTTATTTGGGGGTAAACAGTGACGGTCTTGATCACATCCGTTTATTAGGAAATAATACTTTTGGTTTTGAAGATCTACCTAATGGTGGTGATTTGGATTATAATGATATTATTATTAAAATGAATTTCACTCCTGTGTAACTTGAATTGCTAAAGCTAAGTAAGTAGATGAGAATAAATCAAAGTAGATTAAGTAATGTAAAAAAAATGAGCTGCTTTGGTAGTGAGGACTCCTCAAATGAGGAATAAATTCCTCACTACAAACTTTGAATTATTCAGTCCGTTCTACTTAGTTGATACAAATAGCGGCGAGATAATCCCGTGTCCTTTGCTAATTGACGACTAGCTTGGGAACGGGAAATACCCTGTTTCATTATTTCTAATAATTCATTTTTCAGTTCTGTTTCTGTAAGTTGGGGTTGACTTGATGAAGTTCCTGCAACTAAGAGAGTATATTCTCCTTGGGGTTCTCGTTGCTGATAATCGGCGATCGCTTCCCCAATTGTCCCCCGCCAAAATTCCTCATATAATTTAGTTAATTCCCGCGCTATAACTATAGAGCGATCGCTGCCTAAAACTGTCTCCAAATCTGCTAAGGTCTCTCGTAATCGGTGCGGTGATTCATAAAAAACCAAAGTCCGAGATTCACTTTGTAAAGATTCTAAATATTCTTTTCTTTGTTGACTTTTAGCTGGTAAAAACCCATCAAAAATAAATCTATTTGTAGGCAGTCCCGCCCCACTTAAAGCAGTAATTACCGCACTTGCACCGGGAATGGGAACAACGGTTATACCCTCATCAATACAAGCCTTAATTAACTCATATCCTGGGTCAGAAATTCCCGGCATTCCCGCATCACTAACAAGGGCGATCGCTTTTCCATATTGCAAATATTCTAACAATTCAGGAATGCGACTGTTACTATTATGTTCATGATAACTAATCTGGGGCGTTTTCACCTGAAAATGTTGTAATAGTCTCCCCGTATGGCGGGTATCTTCTGCGGCAATCATATCCACTGCTTGCAATATCCGCACCGCCCTAAAGGTCATGTCTTCTAGGTTGCCAATTGGTGTAGCGACAATATAAAGTGTTCCTGGTTTGGGTTCAGTTTGCATAATACAGGTGGCAGAAGGCAGTGTTTTCTCTTCTATAAATACATGAGTTTTACGTTGTATATTATATATCAATATTTAGATATCTCTCAAACATCTTCCTCTCCTTGTTGACAGTTCTCCCTTTTAAGTATGCTACAGTGTTGCCTAACACATCTTAATTAATACCGTTTTCTGTATAAAAAAAACACTCAAAAGATCGTAAAAAATATTTTTTATAAAATATTAATAATTGTATATTTTTATGAAAATTAATCTATAATGTAATTATAAAGTAAAAAAATCATCGGGAACTAGTTCATGCCCTATACAAACGAAGAAGGCGGTCTTCTGAATAACTTTGCTAAAGAACCCAAAGTTTATCAAGCTGAACCACCTACGGACACTCAAAAGCGTAATTATATTATTCTAGGACTTGCAGCAGCGTTATTAGTAGGCGGGGTAATTTTTGTCGCTTTTTCCGTTTCTAATATTAGTTGATCTAATCGGATCTGATAGTCTAGTACCGCAGGGGTCGGAATTAAAAATTAAAAATTAAAAATTAAAAAAGCTCATCCCACAGGCTTCTCAGGCTTTTTTGATGGTTTGTTTATTTACACCGTGTTGTACTTGAATCTTTTTTACTTTTTGTTCAGGTTCTATGATCAAGAACCTGATTTTTTTAGTCAAAATACCCACCTAAAGATATAATTAGAATATTTATTAATAATCTACGCTAGAAAACTTGATTCATCCTGAAACAGAAAACATCTTCGTGAAAATCAAAATCATCAGATGTGACATTTATTCAGTCAGGATGTATACAGAGAAAAGGGTAAAGACCCAAATACCTACAAGCGTGAATAAAACTGTACAGACAGAAAACATTACTACAAATCGGCAAGTATATCAACGCCTAAAGCTTGCTTTAAGTCTTGGTCTACGTCGGCAAATTCTCTTTGCTATTTGTGATGATCTCAATTTAAGAAATCGGGTAGCAGCAAGATTACACTCCACCTTAGCCTATCCTGTGGGGCAGATCCTTCATCAGCGAGCTAATGCGAGTGAATTTAGCACTCCAGCTTACCCGCGATTAGTAACTTTGCGCTTAAATTTAAGCGATCCTAATCCCATCGCCCAAATCAATCAATGGTTAGTTAATTATCCACCGCCACTTGTGGGAAGATCACAAGATCAGCCTGGTCGTCCTTTACCCATCCCTGCATTTCAAATTGTGGGGGTGGAAATGTTGACGAAAGAAGCAGTCGCAGTACAACGCTTATTTTTGAATCATTTGCATTTGGGCGAACAGCACTTATTTGGACGGGAATCTAGTCGCTTTTTAGAATCTAGTCTGTTATTTTGGATTTCTCGTCCTTGGTTGTCCGCAATTCAGCAATCAGCACCGCAATTTTGGCATTGTCGGACGGGGGTATTTGTATTTGCAGGAGAACCTACCCCCACTGTAGATAATCGAGATTCTGGGGAGGTTTTTGGTGATTATCCCCATTTAGAACGGCAAAATTTTGAGTCTTTTGTTTTTGATTATGAGGAACTTGCTAGGTCAGTTAACCATGGAAATCCAGATTTAGCATCAGGTCAGGAGGATGCATTAAACCAAACCTCAGCAAAATCTCCTCCTACTTCACCAATTAGCAATGGGCAAAGTTTCCCTTCTCTATGTCATATTAGCCAAGAGTTAAAAAGCTTAGTTGATTCTACACTTAATATTGATAATAGTGGACAAACACAGGAAATTCTGGCAGCAATTGAACAATTACATATTCAACAGGCTAAGGGTGAAGATCTAGCGATCGCCTATCAAAATCTGGGTAATTTATACCGTTCCCAAATTGAACAAGGGGATATCACCTTAGAAAACTTAATGATTGCAATTCTAGCCTATCAAGAAGCAGTTAGTCATGATCAAACCTCTCCCCAATTACCAGATATTTTAAATGATTTGGGTACACTTTATTGGATGTTACACCGCATCCCTGATAATACAGAAGAAGCCAAAATTTATATTCAACAAGCTATAGATTTTTATAAATTAGCACTAAAATTGATCACAGGTGATATTCAGCCAGAAACCTATGCACGTATCCAAAATAATCTGGGAACAGCTTATGGTGACTTATCTAAATTTGCCGAACCTGTAGAAAATTGGCAAGCTGCTGTCATTGCTTACCGTGAAGCATTACATTACCGACGGGAGGAAATAGAACCTTTAAAATATGCTGCTTGTCAGAATAATTTGGGTACAGCTTACTGGCATTTAGGACAGTATAATCAACCTGTAGAGAATCTGCAAAAAGCGATCGCTGCTTATAAATTAGCATCCATTCACTATCAACCACTAGACGAACCCCTAAAATATGGCATGATTCAAAATAACATTGGCACAGCATATTGGAATCTTTCCCAATATCAACAACCAATGGAAAATCTCCAACTGGCGATTCAAGTTTATAATGAAGCATTAAAATATAGAACATCAGAAAATGTCCCCCATGGTTATGCAGCAACACAAAATAATCTTGGTATTGCCTATTGGCATCTAGCTAACCAATCACAAATAACAAAGGAAGATAAACAACAACTTGTACAATCATGTATTTATGCCTATGAAGAAGCCGTTAAAACTGGCCACTCATACAGTGACTTACCATTAAGCTTTAATATCTGGGTTACACATAATAATCTTGGGTTAGCTTACTACTACTCAGTCACAAATGTAGCTTTTAATCGGGATAAAAAAATGTTATCTCTAGCTTTAGAATCAGCTTTAGAAAATCACTTACAAGCATTAACAGGATTTGCCAAAGAAACAGAAAATTATCAAACTACAATTAGCCATATTATTAACACCATTCGCACTTTCCATAATGAGTTAGGGATTCAAGGACAAAATGTAGCCTTGTCTAAACTGCCAGGTCAGCTATTACCGGAAATTTTATCTAAGTTATAACTTTGTTGATAAGGGACTTCCAAGAACTTAGAAAACTATATTTTCAGCCTAAATATTTTTTAACAACCGCCCACAAATTGAATTTAACGTTTCCTTCGTACACACCGGACTGCGTGGTGCTGGTAATTCTGTATTAGGCCAGCCGGGTAAATTGCTACAGGGACACAATAATACTGGCATTCCCATATTTCTTAGCGCTATAGGCATAGAACAACGACCACAAGGAAGCATTTCCCATGCAGGTGTGAGTAACTCGGTAATCGTTTCCTGTGTTCCGTCTAGATAACACTCACCAGTTGCCGGATCAAGGATTTGTAGCCAGCACTCTTCAAACTCTTGGCTATAGCGATCGCCTTGGATAATAGTTTTAGGTAAAAAGCTTACCTTACCATTTATAGCTATAACCCTCTTCCCTAACTGAAACCAGTGGGAAAGATAATTTTTGACTTCATTTTTGGTTGCCATGCACCCATTTTAGATGGCTATTAAGTAGTTTTAGGGATGTAATCCTTAAATTTACATTAAGATTTAGACGATGGCAAAGGTACACCTAATAAACTCAGATTCAGGGCATGACCACCTGTAACTAAGTAGACAGGTTCGCAAATAGTCCCTAATTGTCGAACTAAACAACCCAGGCGATCGCGGAATTTACGCCCTATCGGGTAAACTGGAACTACACCCCATCCCGTTTCTTCCGCCACAAATATCACATCAGCCCCAACTAAAGGTAATACTGCTAACAAATCTGACACAATATTTTCCCAATCCAAATCATCTTCTGCCAGGAAATTCGCCACCCAAGTTCCCAAGGAATCAACCAACAGACAAGTATTTGGTTGTGACTGTGCTAAGGTAGCAGTCAGTTCCATCGCTACAGATAAAGTTACCCAATCTTGCGGTCGCCTTTGTTGATGTTTTTCAATCCGTTGAAGCCATTCTGGATCATCGGGATTTTGTGTCGCTGTAGCCACATAAACCACAATCTTACCAGAATTTATGGCTAAATTTTCCGCCCACTCGCTTTTACCAGATCTGGCTGCACCAGTCACTAAAATTACTTGACTCATCATTTCATAATATAATCTTAAACAGGAAGAATAGTTGAGATAGGGGACAATAACCACAGTCATGTAATCTGTACTCTATGAATTCTTTCTTGATCAAGACCATAAACCTGAGGATATTTGTATGAAAGCAGGGTTAAAACGGATCGAAGCAACGCTACATGATTTAGACAGTCGTAATGATGATGTCACCACTCAAACGGGTGAAGACACAAAACGATCTTTCTCCTTTCGTATTAGCATCCGTCCTCATGGGTCCGAGGAAAATTCCCCAGCTACAGCACAAACTCCTCATAGCAAATCAGAACCAGAACAAACCCGTCAAAATTCACAGAATAACTCGGTTTCTCACCATGATTCCGTACAAGCATTTCCAGCTAAAGAAAACGGTGAAAAAATTCCCACACTGCCAAAATTCAAAACTCCCAGTTTTAGCAATCATCGTCATGTAGCTAATCCAGCCCTAGCCATGAATATGTTACAAGAAATTCAAGAAAAAGTGGCTAGTTGGCAAAGAGAACTGCAAAAAATTGTACAGCAGATTCAGGATCTTTATTTGGAAGGGCCAATTATTAATGGTTGGTTAGAATCAAATGTACAAGAACCAGAAATACCGGGAACAGCTACATTACGCCATGGAGAAGTTGAAGAGTTGATGAACTATGTAGAAGAAATTTGTGCTAGTGGTGGCAAAGAATTTTCCCAACCTCTGTATACAGATTACCGACTATGCGGGGTAGATACGGCCGGACAAGTGTGGTCACGTCCCTGCCCAGTTGAACAAGTTCCTAGTGTGAGTATAGCGATCGCTCGTCACCAAAAATTACGCCAACTTCTAATCAGACAACAGGACCTAGAAAATCGCCTAAGTCAACTAGCAGAAACTTTAGTGATGCTACATAGTTATATTCAGCAAAGTTGACAGCAGCAGTATACTACAACCACCAGCGAGTTAAAATTGATAAATTCCATCACCCCAACCCCACTACCAACCTTTCTGAATTTATGAAGATTACCATTAGAAAAAACTATGCTATCATTGAACCAAATTATCAAGCTTAGGCAATAAAAACTATGCGACTCAAACGCTGGGAATCCCCCCGCAAACAGGGAAGAAACGATAAAGGCCGAGGTGGTTCAGCCAGAAAACGGCAACTGAAGAAACAAAGACAGATGCTTAGACAGAAACTCAAAGAAAATCAAAAACTCAATCATCAGCACAACAACAACCAGGGGGAAGTCCAACTTCCCCCTGTTTTTTTTAGCCACATTCCTCAAAAATTTTTTTTAAAAAACACTTGACTAATTCCAGATCAGACTGCTATATTATTTAAAGTGAATTTGTTGGGGCGTAGCCAAGTGGTAAGGCAGCGGGTTTTGGTCCCGCCATCCCTAGGTTCGAATCCTAGCGCCCCAGTTATATACAAAGCAAGCAAAGAAACACCTGGTCATAAAAATTTCAACATCTCCCATTTTGCGGAGGCAGAAGATTTAGCCGTCTAAATAAGCACAAAACGAAGCCAGACAGGACTTGTGTATACACTGTAGTTCACAAGGGGAAGGTCAGGGAAAGGTAAAGATATTTGATACATCAATCATAACTTTTAAAACATCATCCCAGACCAATAGACCTGTGGTGAAAATTACATAAGCGTTTTCTACAACCCTTATTCGTTCCGTTCTATAGAACGTCTCTACATTAATTTCCACCAAATGTCTAATATCTTCATATTTTCACAAAATTTGCAGAAAATTTATGTTCCTCACACTGATGGGACATATATATACTTGAAGGTCTTAACCAGGAATTACTACAGAATATTTTCTGTTATATTCCTCTTCCAGATATATTGTTAAAAATTGAGGAATATATGATGTCCATAAATGGTATCAAGTTGAAAAACTTATTAGCTGCCTCCATAGATAATGTAGTTGATATCAAAAAAATAACTCCTGTTGTTATCCACCATCGGTGGTTTATATTAGGAGTTTCCTGTACAATGATTTCATTAACCACTCTCATAGCTATCACCAATAAACCCACTTACCAGAGTTCAATGCAAATTTTGGTAAGTTATAACCTAGATGAATCCTTACCTAGTAATAAGATAGAAGCAGAAAATAAAGAAGCAGTCAATAAATTACATTCATCACCCATAAACTATCGTAGCCAAATAAAATTGATGCTGAGTGATAAGTTATTACAAAAAGCTGTAAACTTACTTCATACTGATTATCCACAAATAAGAATAAAAGATATTGCCGGTGAGACTCAAACAGAGGGAAAATCAGCCTTAAATATAGCTGAGTTAGCAGTTGATTCGGAAAGTAAACAAAATTTGAGGCAAGTTTTTATATTAACATTTACTGATCAAGATTCTCTGAGAAGTAAAAAAGTTTTACAAGCTCTACAAAAAGTGTATCAAGATTATAACACAGAACAAAAAAAACAGCGTGTCAATCAAGGTCTAGCATTTGTTAATAACAGGATACCAAAATTGCAAAAGGATGTATTAAAAGCTGAGAAAAAACTCGAACAGTTTCGTAAAGAAAATAATTTAATTGACCCTATTATCCAGAGTAAAATTTTACTTCAATCCTTAGCAGATATTCAGAAGCAAAGACAAAAAATCCAAGCCGAACTACAGAGTATCCAAGCTAGACACAATAATTTAGAAAGAGCAATAGCTGCTACTAATCCAGATGGAAACTTACTGAATAAGACCGCTAATTCTGATCAATATCAAACCTTAATTAATGAACTTAATCAAACAGAAAGAGAATTAAATCAAGCTCGGATATTTTACACAGAAAAACATCCAATTAGACAAAAAGTGCAACAGAAGAAAGAAATCATTCTCAAAATTTTAGAACAACAAAAACCAAATACAGCCATCAATATTAATAGTCAAATACAATCATCTCTAGTCATAAATCCTAAATTAGAAAGTGATTTAACTCAATTAAAGATGAGCGCGTTGGGATTGATAGCTAACGATAATCAATTAGCAAAATCAGAGCAAGAAATTCAGGGAGAAATCAACAAATATCCCAGTTTAATTACCAGATATAAAAGTTTAATTGCCGACGTAGAAATTCATCGAAGAACCCTAGAACAACTCATGCAATTACAACAATTTCTAGGGATTAGAATTGCTCAAGAAGGGTTTAACTGGCAAATTTTAGAAGAACCAGCTTTAGGTATATATGTAGGTAATTCACCCTGGTTACTAATTATTAGTGGAGTTTTATCTGGTCCAATTTTAGGTTTATTAGGGGTTTTAATTTGGGATAAATTTCAGCATAAAATTTTCCATGCTCAGGATTTACAGACTTTAACTAATATCCAATTACTAGGTTCAGTACCCAAATTAGGTAAAAGAAAAAATTCTTGGCAAAGTAAACTGAGAAATCTGCTGAGATATAAAGCCCAAAATACAGAAAGTTTTCTAGTTAAAACTATTAAAGAGTTACCTAATCATCAAACATTAGATATAATTTACCAGAATATTCAACTGTTAAATTCCTCTTCACCTTTAAAATCATTGATGTTAACCTCTGCATTGCCAGGAGAAGGGAAAACTACCTTAGCATTGGGATTGGGAGCTAGTGCAGCTAGAATGCACCAAAGAGTATTAATAATTGACGGTAACTTGCGTTCTCCTAATTTGCATCAAACTTTAGAACTAACAAATGATTGGGGTTTATCTTTATTACTTGTGGATGATGAAAATACATCATTTCATAATTATATTCAACCCATTCATCCAGCGATTGATGTTTTGACTGCCGGGCCTATTCCCGATGATGCTGTAAATCTGCTAAGTTCTGAACGCATGGCAGAATTAATGGATTTATTTAGCGAAAGTTATGATTTAGTTTTGATAGATGGCCCATCTGTTTTAGATACAGTTGATGGTAGAATTATGGCATCCTTGTGTAATAGCATTGTGATAGTAGGACGTATTGGTAAAGTTACCCCCAATAAATTAATTGCGGCTACAGAGATTTTAAGCAAATTGAATTTAATTGGCATTGTTGGCAATGAAGTTTATGATTCGCCTCAGATATTGATACCATAGAGAAGAATTTAGGAATTAGGAGTATGGTTAAGGACACACTGCACTATCAGGAGGAAATTTTTCCCAGGTTTTAATACCTAACCTCACTGGTTTAAAGAATTGTCAGACTAGAATAGTAGACGCTTGTGATTAAAAAATCGGCATGAAATTCCAACTATTATTAGGCACTTTATTTTCTCAGGTTAAAGGTAGACATTGGTGGATAAGTATCCTCCTCTGGTTAGCTTTACTTGCTCCTGCTCAAGCATCTGTAATTATGCGCGTAGCAATAGCAAGAGAAGTTAAGCAGATAAAAGTTGGGGCTTCAACGACAGCTATTGTTAAAGATAGTAGTGGTAAGACTCTGGGACAATTGCCGGGAATGAGTGCGTTTGCTGCCCAAGCAGTACCCGGAGGAGTGGCATTAGATAGATGGCAATCGGGGTTATTTTGGATTGAACCAAGCAATAAGGGATTTGTTTATATTGGCGATCGCTGGTTTCGTGGTAGAATCCTGGTAATACCCACAAGTACAGGTATAACAGCCGTTAATTGGGTAGATTTAGAAGAATATCTCTACAGCGTCACCGGTGGAGAAATGGACTCTCGCTGGCCAGACGAAGCCCTTAAAGCTCAAGCCATAGCTGCCCGTACCTATGCCCTTTATGAACGGGAAAAACAACGCACAAACCCGGTTTATGATTTAGGAGATAGTCCAGACCGTTGGCAAATTTACAAAGGTGTCAGCAGTGAATCCCCCAGAACCTACAACGCCGTAGATACGACTGCTGGCAAGGTCTTAACCTACAACAACCAAATCATTCTTTCCGTCTTTCACGCTTGTTCCGGTGGACACACAGAAAATGTCGAAGATGTTTGGACTAGCAAAGAACCTTATTTACGGGCAGTACCCGACTTTGACCAAAATATCAAAGAATGTAACTGGACAAAAACCTTTACCCCTGGAGAACTTGGTGCCAGAATTGGCGGTATCGGCAATGTCAAAGACATGATTATCGAAACTCTTTCACCTTTTAAAAGTGTTAAAATCTTAAAAATTGTTGGTGATAAAGGTACTAAAGTCCTTGGACGTGAACAAGTCAGAACAGCACTAAAAATTAAAAGTACCCGTTTTACCGTCACTAAAGATGCTGGTGGCAACTTTATCCTCCAAGGATTAGGTTTTGGCCATGGTTTAGGAATGAGTCAATGGGGTGCTTACGAACTAGCAAAACGTGGTGCAAACCACCTACAAATTTTAGGTTACTACTATCAAGGTGTAGCCCTGACACCTATTGAGGCAAAATAGTATTTTGAGGGAACAGGGAACAGGGAACAGGGAACAGGGAAGAAGATTTTTTCTACTAACAACCAACAACTAACAACTGACAACTGACAACTAACAACTAACAACTAACAACTGACAACAATTAACCTTCACCTATGAGTTTATTCTCAAATTCCTGTTCCAGTAAATCTGTTTCCGTGGAATAAACTACATCTTCCTTACCAATAACTTTTTCGGCGGCAAATTCACGGGCGAAAGCAATTTTTTTCTGTAAAGAAGTATCTAGACCCGCTAATAATCTAGCTCGTTCTTGGCGTTGATGATTACGATTATTAATCTGGTCATTGCGCCAATTAATCCAAAAATAGCGGATTAAGGGAATAGCTAAAAAACCTGTACCATAAGCCAATAATAAGCCATAAACTCCTTGAGTAAAAGCAACTAATCCCCCCATTTGAGGCACAACAGCATTTTTGGTTAATAAATTTCCCAAAATTAATGCCGCAACAAAATTTACTCCTCCTAAACCAGCACTGAGGAGAATTTGACCAGAACTAGCTGCACTAAACCGCCAGGCAAATTCATGGAGATATTCAGACACAGAACGGCGTTGTTTTTGACTAGCTCTTACTTGTAAATCTGGGAAATAATAGACTATTTGACCTTCGGGACTTACTTGGGGAAAGCCATTAAATCTTACCAGCACAGGTAACATATAGTCTTCATATTCCTGTTGATATTTTTCGCCGATATTATCCAAATAAGGAGCGATTTGTTCTGCTACCACCGCACCTTGATTATTACTAATTACAGCCCCAATTTCTTCCCATCGGCGTTCTTCCAAATTGGCGTTAGGATTGCCATCACCGAAGAGAAATGAAAATACGGCTTCTAAAAAATTCATTTCACTATTTTCGCTCTTTTCCCGCCGCCTTTCCTGACGGTTATCATCATAATTGGGGCTAAAATACCAGAATAAATCTGGAAAAAAGAAGAAATTAAAACCTCTAGAATCACTATTACGATTGTCATTGTCTCTATCTGAACTAGCAGTCATAATAATGATGATAGTCGCAGTAATTAGTAAAAAGGAGATAATTAAAAAGATGCCAAAGGAAATCCGAATTAGGTAAAATAGCACTGACCAAACTTTTTTCCACCATTCCTTTAACCTAATTTGCAGATATTTACTACGTAAAATATCTCGAAAATTGGGAGGGAATTGGTAAACAACATCACCTGATTGTGCTACTTGCAAATGAGCACCAGCATCAGCCGCGAGGGCTAATAAACCTTGATTGACTTCGCTGATATTTAATCCTATTTGGGTGGCTACATCACCAACAGTGACCCGGTAGCCCAGTTGTTCCACAGAGCGGATAATAGCGGGATTGGGAGTCATAAATGTTCCTATCTAAAAAAGCTAACTAATGTTAACAAAAGTCTATTTTTTCTTACTGTTTCATCTTAGAGGTGTCGGCACTTCGACAGGCTTAGTGTGCCACAATGTCTAGTCCAGCTAACACGGTTAATCTAACCGTTTATTTTCTTAAATACAAAATCCCAATATTGTGACTATAAAAGTGTAGAGTGGAGGGCATGAGTGAGCGATTGTTAGTAATTGTTAGTTTCAATCATCCTTTTTTTCATATTTTAGTTTATATTTATTTTAGTTTACAACTTTTCTGATCAGAGGAAGTTTTTCAACTTTTCCCGTAATCAAAGAAGTAAGCGATAAATTGCACACAACTTTCCTCCTATACCCACTGCATCGCGCCCTAAAAAGTAAATGGATTTTGGGTAATAATAGAAAACTGCTTGCTAACAACCAAGACTTAGTGGTAAATAATTTAGCTAATCTGCAAACCTCTGAAAACTTCTTCACTCTTGCCCGTTACCTGTTACCAGTTCATTGCCTCTTACCTCTTAAAAAAATAAATGAATAACCAACCTAAAATAATTGTTCTTGATGATGATCCCACCGGTTCACAAACGGTTCACAGTTGTTTATTATTAATGCAGTGGGATGTAGAAACTTTGGGTTTAGGACTAAAAGACGATGCCCCCATTTTCTTTATTTTAACTAATACTCGTTCCCTCACCCCAGAAGCAGCCGCATCAGTCACTAGAGAAGTTTGTCATCACCTGAAAATTGCCTTAGCAGCAGAACAAATCAGCGATTTTTTAGTAGTTAGTCGTTCCGACTCTACTTTACGGGGACATTATCCTATAGAAACTGATGTCATTGCCGAAGAACTCGGACCATTTGACGCTCATTTTCTTGTCCCCGCATTTTTTGAAGGGGGAAGAATTACCCGTGATAGCATTCATTATCTAATTATTGATGGTGTTCCTACACCTGTACATGAAACAGAATTTGCCCGTGATTCCGTGTTTAGTTATAATTATAGCTATCTACCTAAGTATGTAGAAGAAAAAACTAAAGGCCGGATTAAAGAAGATACTGTCACCAAATTTTTACTTGATGACATTCGTCAAGGTAGTTTAGAAAGGTTACTGCAACTAGAGAATAATCAGTGTGGGGTGGTAGATGGAGAACATCTTGATGATCTTAATACCTTTGCTGTAGATGTATTAACAGCCGCAAGTCAGGGAAAACGGTTTTTATTCCGTTCTGCTGCTAGTATTTTAACAGCTTTGTCCGCCCTACCAGCCCAACCCATCGCTGCTGAAAATATGGGAGCATACGTCCGTGATGGTAAACCAGGGGCGGTCATTGTTGGTTCTCACGTCAAAAAGACAACTCAACAGTTAGAATCATTATTACAAGTTGCAGGAACTGTAGGCATAGAAGTAAATGTGGGGAGATTGCTTGATGATGGAGTCTGTGAATCTGCTACACTGCTAACCGAGATTCTGGTGAAGGTTCAGGAAGTACACAATGCTGGTAAAACACCAGTAGTATATACTAGCCGTCAGGAATTGACTTTTAAAGATGTTAAAACTAGGTTAGACTTCGGCAGTACGGTTTCTGGTTTACTGATGGATATTGTTCAAGGTTTACCATCTGATATAGGTTTCCTAATCAGTAAGGGGGGTATAACTTCTAATGATGTCTTGAGTACAGGACTGGCCTTAACTTCAGCCCGATTACTTGGTCAAATTTTAGCAGGTTGTTCTATGGTAATTACACCATCTGATCATCCTTTATTTCCTGGTTTACCCGTAGTATTGTTCCCTGGTAATGTCGGTAATGCTGATGCTTTGGCAACAGTTTATCAAAGATTGATCAATAGTTAACAGACAAGTAGGGGCGCACGGCCGTTCACCCTTACAAAAGTCAACAGTCAACCGTGATCAGTTAAACAAATTCCCAACTTTTATTAAGATCTTAAATGTTGGTATATGGCAGATTGCCAGTCAATGGGGTACAAACTCGGTGTGCTATCAAACAGCAACAGTGTTTCACCTCTTGCCTTCTGCCTCCTGCCTTTTGGTGTATTTTGGCTAGTGTTGCATGAATTCCGATTCTGCTAAATCTGATGCAATAAAATCTGATTTTCCTAAGTCAGAATCAATTGCTGATCAGGGTAATCAACAAGTAAATAATTCTGATGTTGAAAAAATTAATGTAGATCCCAATCAATTTCATGGAGGAAAATCTGAATTATCTAAATCAGAATCAAGTTTAGGTGAGGTTAATACAGAGGTAAATAATTATGACGGTGGCAAGATAAATTCAGATGCTACTAATGAGAAAATAGCAGCTAATGATATAGTTTTGGATTCAGAGTTAAACTCTGTGATGACTAATTTAAAAAGTAATTCTATTACAGAAAATTTAACATCTCCAATTTCTGGATTAGGAGAATCTAGTTCTATTGGATCTGATGAATTAACGGCTGGTGTAGAATTACCTCAACGGAAAGTAGATCATAATATTCAGGTTCAGTTAAAAACAGAAGGAGAACGACTGTTATTATTTTTGCCTACGGAGTTGCAAGTACCAGCATCAGAATTTAGTGCTTGGGAAATTTGGCAACAAATGAAACAGCGACTCAATGCGGGCGATCGCCTACGCAAACCAAATACAGGCCTGCATTTGGTAGCCCAAGATCGGTTATTGGATAATAGACAACTACAGGAACTAGCAGAAACATTAAATACATACCAAATACAACTAAAATCCGTAGCTACCAGTCGGAGACAAACAGCGATCGCCGCTTGCACTCTCGGTTATTCTGTAGAACAAATCCCACTGCAAAACCCCCTAACCCCTAACATTCAATCTACCACCAAGCCCCTAGCAGATGCACTCTATTTGCAAATGACAGTCCGATCCGGTGTGGAAATTCGTCATCCTGGAACAGTAATTATTTTGGGAGATATCAATCCCAGTGGTATCGTCATTGCAGATGGAGATATTATCATCTGGGGAAGATTGCGAGGAGTAGCTCATGCCGGTGCTAGTGGTAATCGGGAATCTCTAATTATGGCCTTGCAAATGCAACCCACCCAGTTACGAATTGCCGATGCTGTAGCCAGAGCGCCAGAAAAATCACCAACTAACTTCTATCCTGAAGTTGCACATATTACCAGTGAAGGCATTCGCATTGCCAAAGCTGCCGATTTTTCCCGCAACCAATTGATTAGAATCAATCCATAGTTATTTCCCCTCCTGCCCCTGGCCCGAAGCCTCCTGCTATAGTTGTTTCCTGAAGTTTCATCAACCCATAATCATGACTCGCATTATTGTCATTACCTCCGGTAAAGGAGGAGTCGGTAAAACCACAGTTTCTGCTAATTTGGGTATGGCCTTAGCTAAAATTGGCAAGCAAGTAGCCCTAATTGATGCAGATTTTGGTCTGAGAAATTTAGATTTACTACTAGGACTAGAAAACCGCATTGTTTATACTGCGGTGGAAGTCCTAGCTAGAGAGTGTCGTTTAGAACAAGCCCTTGTGAGGGACAAACGACAACCGAATTTGGTATTGTTACCAGCTACCCAACATCGCAATAAAGAATCCGTTACACCGGATCAAATGAAACTATTAGTTAA
>JBJTTJ010000069.1:0-9927 GCA_046080125.1 Cuspidothrix sp. | reverse complement strand
TTTACTAGGACAGGTCCGAAAATTCTCGATATCCTCAAATCTCAAGAAAAACGAATTTTTCTCGACTTGAAATTTCACGATATCCCCAACACCGTCGCCGGTGCTTGTCGCGCTGCTGCTGGTTATGGGGTGGATTTATTGACAATTCACGCAACTTGTGGTAATGATGCTCTCAAAGCAGCTGCGGAAGCCGTGGAAATTGGAGCGGAAAAAGCCGGAACAAAACCTCCGCAATTAATCGCTATTACGTTGTTAACCAGTATTTCCCCACGACAATTGGCGTTTGATTTGAAAATTCCTCTAGAATTACCAGAATTTGCTCTGGAAATGGCACTTTTAGCTGAAAAGTCAGGTTTGAATGGGGTCGTATGTTCTCCCCAGGAGGTGCAACAATTAAGAGAAACTTGTAAAAATGACTTTTTGCTCGTTTGTCCGGGAATTAGACCTACTTGGTCTGAAAAAGGCGATCAAAAGCGATCGCTTACTCCTTCCCAAGCCATCATAGCCGGTGCAGATTATCTCGTTATCGGTCGTCCCATTACTGCGGCTGCTGAACCTGAGTTAGCCTGGAATCTGATTGTTGAGGAGCTAAAGACCGTCCCCGACAAAGAAAATTTAAGATAGTTCTTCCTTATCAAGCTTATGATAACAAATTTAAAATCAATTGTCAACCCCATTAATAGTATTTTTTTTGGGCTTTTATTGGGAGTGGGAATTATTCAATAAGTTATGGAAGTACAAAATCATCTGCGTTTATCTGCGTTTATCCGCGTTTTCTTCCTAATTCCTGTACCTATAAAGAAACCCGCGATTATTAAGATAGTTCTTCCTTATCAAGCTTATGATAACAAATTTAAAATCAATTGTCAACCCCATTAATAGTATTTTTTTTGGGCTTTTATTGAGAGTGGGAATTATTCGATAAGTTATGGAAGTACAAAATCATCTGCGTTTATCTGCGTTCATCCGCGTTTTCTTCCTAATTCCTGTACCCCTAAGTAGGAAAAATGCTATTATTTACAATCTATGTGATGACAAAAACGAGCAATGCTAAACCTTGACTGGAGTTTAGAAGTTGAAGAGGAAAAAAGAACAAGGAAGAACGAAATCAATTTCTCTTCTGGTTTTTGGTACTTATATTTAATAGCCTGTAACTTATGGTTATTAATTGCTCCTGGATTTTATTATCCTCTAACTGCGAAAAGTATTACTCCTAAACCTGTAAGTTCCCAAGTTAGTAATTCCTGTTCTCAACAAAACTTAGAATCTCTAACAACTCAATTGATGTTAGATTTACCTAGTTATGCGAACCGGGTTATTCAGCGTTCCCGTCGTCTGAGTAGAGATTTTGAGACTTTTTCCTATATTTTGGCTGCGGGTAAACCAGAGATTGCATCTTTACCATTAAATCCTGGTATTAATGACGATGATAAGTACAACACAATAGGAGTAGAACAGATTTTCTTTACAACCTTAGAGAGAAAATATCCTAATAAAAAACCTGTAGAATTACAGGAATTTCACAGGCTATTTTTGACAAAGACTAACACTGGTTGGAGTGTGGTAATGATGTTTTCTCAAACCAGTGAGTATCCAGTTAAACTTCCGATTGCACCGCCAAGAAATAGTAGTCATGGTGCGATCGCTCAAGGTGTTAAACTATGGTTACGGGATTGTGAGTTAAAAAACTTTGATTCCCAGTTTCCAGTTCCCAGTTCCTAACAGGATGTTTGAAAAGTTTTTAATGTATAAATAAACCCCTCTCCAAACCTCTCCCCGACGCGGGGAGAGGCTTTGAAACCCCCATTCCCTTGTAGGGAAGGGGGGGAAGGGGGGTTAGGTTTCTAGAGATTATCGGTTTCATCTAATACTTTTCAAACAACCTCTAATATTAATTTTGGGTTTGGGGAACTTGATTTAATGCTGCTGTCAGCTTTTCCTTATTGCGTCTGCGGATTTTGGCATACAGTTGAATACTCACAGCCATGAAAACCACTAACCCAAAAATTAACCAAGCCGTGAGGTCAGTGGGTAAATTATTCTTGAAGATAGCCAACATGACAATTACGACTAATAGCAATGTGGGAGCTTCATTGAAAGCGCGTAGACCCTGCCCACTCCACTTACATTCATCTGCTGCTAACTGCTTCATTAATCTACCACAGTAATAATGATAGCCAATTAAAATCCCTACAAATCCTAATTTAAAATGTAACCATGGTTCTTGCAAAAGGTCAGTATTAGTAGATAAAATACCGATAGCCATTGCTACTGTTACACACATACCTGGAGTGGTAATAATATCGTAAAGACGCTTTTCCATGATTTGATACTGGTTTTTCAGTATCGTTTTTGCTGGTTCTGGTTCTTGGTTAGCTTCAACATGATAGATAAACAGACGTACAAGGTAAAATAAACCCGCAAACCAAACCACAAACCCAATAATGTGAAACGCTTTAAACCAAGAATAAGCCATAAATCCTAACCTACCTTAATCAATGTACAGATGATTGCATCTATTTCCATTATCAGGTTAGGGTGATTTCTGGCAAGGATGGGGATAAATTAAGATTTTTATACAGCAATCCTGTTTGATTTATGAACGGAATTTTGAAAACGAACCGCACCAGAACGCGGGGGAATAAAAGGTTGATAGTTTTTGTGCGTAAATTATATTCTTTTTTTACTCCAATTGATATATAACTTACGCAAGATGTAACTGAAACCATTATTCTTTCCTAGGAGTAATTTATGAATTACCCCTACAATAACCCCTAGTTTCCTTCTATTTTAGGTAAGTCCTGTGATCAAAACCCGGAAAACTTGCCAAAGAATAGCATGATAAGGGATAAAGACCCTTAAAATAATCAAGATTTGTATTTTTGTCATCTAAGGTAAAAACTATGCCCCGTCGTCAAGACATCAAAAAAATTCTCTTGTTAGGTTCAGGTCCGATTGTCATCGGCCAAGCCTGTGAATTTGACTATTCTGGAACTCAAGCCTGTAAAGCTTTGCGAGAAGAAGGCTATGAAGTTGTGCTGGTAAACTCCAACCCAGCTACTATTATGACCGACCCAGAAACAGCAGACCGTACATATATAGAGCCTCTGACACCGGAAATAGTAGAAAAAGTAATTGTCAAAGAACGCCCAGATGCTTTATTACCAACAATGGGAGGACAAACTGCCCTGAATATTGCGGTAGCTTTGGCGAAAAATGGGGTTTTGGATAAATACAACGTTGAGTTAATTGGTGCAAAGTTACCAGCCATCGAAAAGGCCGAAGACAGAAAACTGTTTAACGAAGCCATGGACAAAATTGGAGTGGCGGTATGTCCTAGTGGTACAGCCTCAACTTTAGACGAAGCAAAGGAGATAGCTGTGCAAATTGGTACATATCCCTTAATTATCCGTCCCGCCTTTACAATGGGGGGGACTGGTGGGGGTATCGCCTATAACCAAGAGGAATTTGAAGAAATGGCACAGGTGGGGATTGATGCCAGTCCTGTTTCCCAAATTCTCATTGACCAATCTTTACTTGGTTGGAAAGAATATGAATTAGAAGTAATGCGAGATTTAGCAGATAACGTCGTCATAATCTGTTCTATCGAAAATCTCGACCCCATGGGGATTCATACAGGGGATTCTATCACAGTTGCCCCCGCCCAAACCCTCACCGATAAAGAATATCAACGGTTACGGGATATGGCCATTAAAATTATCCGGGAAATTGGTGTAGAAACTGGCGGTTCTAATATCCAGTTTGCCGTAAATCCTGTGACTGGTGATGTGGTGGTAATTGAAATGAACCCCCGCGTCTCCCGCAGTTCAGCTTTATCTTCCAAAGCTACAGGCTTCCCCATTGCCAAAATGGCTGCTAAGTTAGCCGTGGGTTACACTTTGAATGAACTACAAAACGATATCACCAAAAAAACACCCGCTGCCTTTGAACCGACAATTGACTATGTGGTGACAAAAATTCCCCGGTTTGCTTTTGAGAAATTCCCTGGTTCTGACTCAGTGCTAACAACGCAAATGAAGTCAGTGGGAGAAGCAATGGCCATCGGGCGGACATTTAATGAATCTTTCCAAAAAGCTTTGCGTTCTTTAGAAACCGGACGCGCTGGTTGGGGTTGTGACAAAGCCGAAAAATTGCCCAGTGGTGAACAAATTCGCGCCCAGTTGCGGACTCCTAACCCAGAACGCATCTTTTCCGTGCGTCATGCCATGCAGTTGGGAATGAGTAACGAGGAAATCTACGAACTGACAGCCATTGACCCTTGGTTTTTAGATAAATTGCAAGAAATTTTAGAAATAGAAAAATTTCTCAAACGGACTCCTTTACAGCAGTTGACAAAACGGCAAATGTATGATATAAAGAAGAGTGGTTTTAGCGATCGCCAAATAGCTTATGCTACAAAAACCAAAGAAGATGAAGTTCGCACCTATCGTAAACAACTAGAAGTTATCCCAGTTTACAAAACTGTTGATACCTGCGCGGCAGAGTTTGAAGCTTTCACGCCATATTACTATTCTACCTACGAAGTAGAAACAGAAATATTACCAACGGATAAACCCAAAGTGATGATTTTGGGAGGTGGTCCAAACCGGATTGGGCAAGGAATTGAATTTGATTATTGTTGTTGTCATGCTGCGTATTCTCTACATGATGCCGGGTATGAAACAATTATGGTCAACTCTAACCCAGAAACAGTTTCCACAGATTATGATACCAGCGATCGCCTGTATTTTGAACCATTAACCAAAGAAGACGTTCTCAATATCATCGAAGCCGAAAACCCCATCGGGATTATTGTCCAATTTGGTGGACAAACACCTTTAAAATTAGCCGTACCCCTGCAAGAATATTTGCAGGAATTAAACCAATCAACAATTACTAAGATTTGGGGAACATCCCCCGATTCCATAGATATGGCGGAAAACCGGGAACGGTTTGAAAAGATTCTGCAAGAGTTAAATATTGCCCAACCACCCAACGGTATTGCCAGAAGTTATGAAGATGCCTTAATTGTTGCCAAGCGCATTGGTTATCCAGTAGTAGTGCGTCCTAGTTATGTACTGGGAGGAAGAGCGATGGAAATCGTTTATTCCGATACTGAATTAGAACGTTACATGACCTTTGCTGTCCAGGTAGAACCAGACCATCCCATTTTAATTGATAAATTCCTAGAAAACGCCATTGAAGTAGATGTAGATGCGATCGCAGACCATACGGGTAATGTCATAATTGGTGGCATCATGGAACACATCGAACAAGCGGGGATTCACTCCGGTGACTCAGCTTGCGCTTTACCTTCCATTTCTCTCTCCCCCGCAGTCCTCAACCAAATCCGCACCTGGACAATTCAACTAGCAAAAGCACTTTCTGTAGTCGGGTTAATGAATATTCAATTCGCCGTAGTCGGTGCAAATGGTTATTCTCCCCAAGTGTACATTTTGGAGGCTAATCCCAGAGCATCACGGACAGTTCCTTTTGTATCTAAAGCTACAGGAGTACAATTAGCCAAACTCGCATCCTTAATTATGTCGGGTAAAACCCTAGCAGAATTGAACTTTACAAAAGAAGTCATTCCTTCTCATATTGCCGTCAAAGAGGCGGTTTTACCATTTAATAAATTCCCTGGTACAGATACCATTTTAGGACCGGAAATGCGCTCAACGGGCGAAGTAATGGGTATTGACAGCGATTTTGGACGCGCCTTTGCTAAAGCAGAATTAGGTGCAGGAGAAAAATTACCACTTGAAGGAACTGTATTTGTTTCCATGAGTGACAGAGATAAATCTGTAGCAGCAGATGTCATTAAGGAGTTTATTAAGTTAGGTTTCACAATTATGGCCACCCAAGGGACACGCCAAGTCCTTCAAGAACAGGGATTAGAGGTGAAATTAGTTCTCAAACTCCATGAAGGTCGTCCTCATGTCCTGGATGCCATTAAAAATGCCAACATTCAACTGATCATTAATACACCTTCAGGAGAAGAAGCTCATGCAGATTCTAAATTAATTCGTCGTACTGCCCTAGGCTACAAAATCCCCATCATTACTACTATTGCAGGTGCTAGAGCTACAGCCGCAGCTATCCGTTCTCTACAAAACACGACTTTAGATGTGAAGGTGATTCAAGAATACTGTCCGATTGGTTAATTGTCAGTTGTCAGTGGTCAGTTGACAACTAACCACTAACAACAATATTAAGCAATTGTTACGGGAGAATCATTATGGTTATCATTGAGATATTTTAACAAATATGAGGAAGCTGCTTTTGCCCCTAGAAAATGCTCTTGATCCTTACCAATGCTAGATTTTCAGTAATTTTAGAGTCTGAAGTGAGATGGAATTACTAGGAAGGTGCGGGTTTTTCGGTAGTCAAGAAATTCTCATAAATGTTACAATAATTAATATTGCGGAAAACACAAAAGAGCTATGACTTGCTAATTTGTATCTAACTATAGATACTTGTGAAAACAAGGAAATAGATGTAACCCTTACCAATTAAGTACCTAATTGACCAAAAATATGGCCAGCGATCATTTACTGATCGTTTCAGTTACTAAACGCAATCTGGGTTTCTAGCCCAACTGGGTAGTCCTGCCCGAAAATATAATCGTCTTAACGACCCTATCAGTAAACCTACCATTACCAAAGAGTAGCGCCATGAAGACCGCTCAATCAGCCACCGACCTCGTGCGGACTTACCTGCGTGAGATTGGCCGTGTGCCACTCCTCACCCACGAAGAAGAAATTTTTTATGGTAAACAGGTGCAACGATCTACTGCCCTGCATGAGATCAGAGAAGGTCTTGCTACCCAGTTAGGTCATGAACCAAGTTTAGAACAATGGGCGGCAGCCTCTGATTTAGAAGTATCAGAATTAAATCAGGCGATCGCTGAAGGTGAACTTGCTAAACGGAAAATGGTAGAAGCCAATCTCCGCTTAGTCGTTTCCGTTGCCAAAAAGTACATTAAACGTAATGTTGATTTACTCGACCTCATTCAAGAGGGGAGTATTGGAATGCAAAGAGGTGTGGAAAAATTTGACCCGACCAAAGGTTACAGATTTTCCACCTATGCTTATTGGTGGATACGTCAAGCCATTACCCGGGCGATCGCCGAAAAAGCCCGGACAATCCGCCTACCTATTCATATTACGGAAAAACTCAACAAAATTAAAAAAGCCCAGCGCCAACTGTCCCAAGGACTAGGACGTGCGCCCACGGTAGCAGAATTATCCCAAGAATTAGGTCTAACACCTAAACAGGTACGGGAGTACCTAGAAAAATCCCGTCTGCCATTATCTCTAGATTTGCGGTTAGGAGATAACTATGACACGGAACTGGGAGAAATGCTAGAAGATACTGGTGCAACACCGGAAGATTTTGTCATGCAAACGTCCCTCTCCTCCGACTTAGAACGCATGATGTCAGAACTCACCCCCCAACAAAAGGAAGTCATTAGCCTCCGCTTTGGTTTAGCAGATGGACAATCTTTAACTTTGGCTAAAATTGGTGAAATCCTGAATATTAGTCGGGAACGAGTGCGACAAATTGAACGCGAAGCCTTAAATAAACTTCGTAAATCCAAAGCCACCATGAATGAATATCTTGCTAGTTAGTCAGTTGTTTTCTCCTGGATGGGTGATCAAATTCCACCCACACCCATTCATGAGGTGAAAAATACTCTCTTTTTGGTACGGTTTCACCGACCCCCCCTTGAGGAATAGACTGTTAAAGTGGCTAACATGAATATACAATAGTCAACTAAACTCAATAAGTAGTATCAGTTATTCCAATCACAAATACCGTCGTTAACAGTGGCAGTATAGGAGGTCAAACGTGAGTAACCAATCAAATCGAGTATCGGAATTTTTTAATAGTGATTCAGAAACCAGTAATTTATTATGGCAATATGTTAAATCATTAAGTCCAGACACTGTCACCCAATTATCTAAACCCACTTCTCATGAAGTGTTACAGGTAATGGAACGGAATATTATCGGACTTTTAGGAAATTTACCCTCAGAACAATTCGGTATTACTATCTCCACCAGTCGTGAAAGCTTGGGACGCTTATTAGCATCAGCAATGATTAGCGGTTACTTTTTGCGAAATGCAGAACAAAGAATGAACTTCGATATGGTTATACAAGGAATAGAAGCGAATAATAGCGAAATTGAATAGGATTATTTGAGGAAAATTCTGAGAATAAAGATTAACTCGGTGGAAATATAGTAATTCTACCGAGTTTTGTTATGATTGATAATGAATGGGTAATGGATGATTGGAAATAATTTATTCCCTATTCCCTATTCCCTATTCCCTATTCCCTATTCCATGTTCTCTATTATGATTAAAAACAATTCTTCTATCCCTCATAAAATTATTGGTGTTGCTGTTATTTGGAATGATGAAAAACAAATTTTAATTGACCGTCGTCTTCCTCAAGGTGCAATGGGTGGTTTATGGGAATTTCCAGGGGGAAAAATAGAAGTTGGTGAAACGATTCAAGAATGTATTAAACGAGAAATTGCTGAAGAATTGGGAATAGAAATTGCAGTCGGAGAACATCTAATTACTATTGATCATACTTATAGTCATTTACGGGTAACTTTAACAGTACATCATTGTCATCATTTAGATGGTGTTCCCCAAGCTATAGAATGTGCTGAGGTGCGTTGGGTAAGTTTAGACGAATTGGATAATTTTACCTTTCCTGAAGCGAATGGGGAAATTATCGCAGCTTTAAGGAAATATTATTTGGATTAATACCTATAATATTATCAAATATTAACTTATATTACATTAAGTAAAGAAATTAATATAAAAGTTAATATAATTTAACTTATTCCAGTCTTTACAACTATACGTAAGTGTAGTTATTATATTGATATTGTCTGAATCAGGATAACCAGGATGATAGGATTTACAGGATGTAATTTTTAAACTTCTGGTTTAGGAAAAGATGATAACTATGGATTAAATAATGATATAGTTTCTTTAAATATCTGATACAAACAGAAAATTAAACAATCATAATCCTGTAAATCTTTAAATCCTGGACATCCTGATATGGCTAACGCCACGCTTCGCTATCAGACAAAAAAATACATAAAATCAAACCATCAATTTATCAATAACATCCTGAAAATCCTCAAATCTTGGACATTCTGATTTAGACAAAATAGAAGAAATAGAAAAATGACTATCCAAAAAATATTACATGAATATCAACAAACTTCCACCTCTCCCCGTGATTTAGGTGATAAATTTGAACGTTTAATGTTAGCTTATCTCAAAACAGATCCCATTTATAAAGAATTATTTAGTCAAGTTTGGTTATGGATAGATTTTCCTAAACGCGGAAATATGCCAGATACAGGTATTGACTTAGTGGGCATCATGGGAGATACTGGAGATTATTGTGCTATTCAATGTAAATGTTATGATCTAGATTACACTTTACAAAAATCGGATATAGATTCATTTTTCACCGCTTCCGGCACAAATTTATTTAAAAAACGCATGATTATTTCCACTACCAATAAGTGGAGTAAACACGCTTTATCAGCTTTAGAAAATCAACAAATTCCTGTTATTCGTACTGATATTTATGATTTACAAAATAGTCCCATTGACTGGGATAAATACAGTATTAAAAATCCTGATAATTTAGAACTTAAACCTAAAAAACAAATTCGTCCCCATCAACAAACAGCATTAGAAAAAGTCCTCGCTGAGTTTAAAAATGCAGATAGAGGTAAATTAATTATGGCCTGCGGTACTGGTAAAACCTTTACTGCGTTGAAAATTGCGGAAAATTTCCCTAGAGAAAATAATCTAATTCTGTTTTTAGTTCCTTCTATTTCTTTACTTTCTCAAACTTTGCGAGAATGGACAGCAGAAAGTGAGATT
>JBJTTJ010000068.1:0-19341 GCA_046080125.1 Cuspidothrix sp. | reverse complement strand
AGAGATTTATTAGGAACAATGACCTTAGAAAATGCTAGTATAGCCATATTTATTACTTTAGAAAATCCCACTAAAGATATGATTGCTACAGCTAAAAAAGCCGGAATTTATCAAAATAAATACTTTACTCAAACTTACGATAAAATCCAAATTGTTACGGTTAAAGATATAATTGAGAATCAGCAAAGATTAAATATTAGATTAGGATTAGAAGTATTAAAAAGTGCGGAAAAAATTATAGAAACAAAAGCCACTCAAACCCAGTTAAATTTGTAGCCTGTAGCGTTAATGAAATGTAACGCACCTTATTTTTAGTCGAAGAACTGCCTGGAGCAAATACTCAAGCTGATACTCTTGATGAAGCAAGAGTTAATCTGGAGGAAGCTATTGAGTTGGTACTTGAAGCTAACCGCTTTTTAACAGAGGAACTACTTCAAGATCAGGACGTTATTCGTGAACCTATTTTTTATCAGTTGCATGAAGCGTCTAGACTTAATTCATCATTTTGAAGCCAATGGTTGTGAGTTTTTAAGAGAAGGTGGTAGCCATACTATTTATGTCTAGGTTTTATATAGCAGATTAATAACTTACTTGCTAGAAAGATATGTCGTGATTTACAAGTGCCAGATCTAAATATAATCTAACACTTCTTTCACAGGAATAGCGATCGCCAAATCAAGAAATTGATAGGCGATCTATGTATAATAAAGCATTGGGGCGGAAAATATTGTGATATTTTGGTGCGTAAGCGTTGCACGACCTAGTACATTAGACCTGTCCGAAAATTAAATATGCGTTCTTTAAAACCCTTGTAGAGACGTTCTATAGAACGTCTCTACATTAATTTCCACAAGATGTCTATTATTTTATATGGATACAAATAAATTAATTAACAACGTTAAAAAAGATAAACTTTACCAAATCCGACAAGATTGCTATATATTATAGTGTACGATTAATTGTTTTTCCCTTGCCAAAACCTGTTATTATATATGTCCAAAACTTACACTGTAGAAATCAATCACGAAGGTAAGATATATACTCTACAAGTTCCCGAAGGTCAGGCAGTCTTATCAGTAGCCGAAAAAGCGGGTTTAGACTTACCTGCTTCCTGTCATTCTGGGGTTTGTACTACCTGTGCTGGTCTAATATTAGAAGGAAGTGTAGATCAAAGAGAAGGCATGGGTGTAAGTACAGAACTGCAAGAACAAGGCTATGCGCTACTGTGTGTTTCTAAGCCATTATCTGATTTAAAGATTGAAACAGGTAAGGAAGAAATAGTTTATGACAAACAATTTGGCAAAGGAAATTAGCTAGTTAATCTTATGCTAACTTTCACTAACTAATGCAAAGGATAGAGAATGATGACAACTCACTTTATTACCGCCGAAATCGAATTACAAGAAACTCCCACCGAGTTAGAAAAAGCCATTACAGAGGAATTACAAAAACAAGGTGAACCATTGCGCTGGGCTATCACTGCTGTTGATGAAGAAGAACAAACCGCCACAGTAGAAGCTGTAGTTATCGCTTAGTTCTTGTTAGCGTGTGGAATCCAAAAAACCTGTGATAGCAAATCAAAAACCATACACAGTAATTTTAATTATACCTACCGGCATTGGGGCGGCGATTGGCGGTTATGCTGGTGATGCTTTACCAGTAGCTAAACTTATATCACAGGTGTGCGATCGCTTGATTACTCACCCCAATGTCATGAACGCGGCCAGTTTATACTGGAATATTCCCAACGCCCTCTATGTCGAAGGTTATGGTTTAGATAAATTTGCGGCTGGAGAATGGGGTCTACGTCCCGTCCGCAGCAATCGAGTAGGTTTACTTTTAGACCAGGGTATAGAACCAGAATTAATGGTGCGACACCTGCAAGTAGCTGATGCAGCCAGAGCTAGTTTAGGACTAAATATCACGGACTATGTAGTTACAGATACTCTTCTTAACGTAGAAATACGTAAATCTTCCTCCGGTACAAGCTGGGGAACAATTGGCAATCCTGACAGTTTACTACGGGCTGCTGAAAAACTAATTATAAAAGAAAAAGCCGAGGCGATCGCGGTTGTTACCCGTTTCCCCGACGATATAGACCAAACCGCCCTCCATAACTATCATCAAGGTCAAGGAGTAGACCCCCTAGCCGGTGCAGAAGCCGTCATTAGTCATTTATTGGTCCGTACCTTCAAAATTCCTTGCGCCCATGCTCCTGCCCTTGCCAGCACCCCACCAGCACCTAATTTATCACCCCGTGCAGCCGCCGAAGAAATAGGCCATACCTTCTTACCTTGCGTTTTAGTTGGTTTAAGTAGCGCTCCCCAGTTTATTACAAATACAGTCAGCCAAAATTCTTTGTCAGCAGACATTTGGGCAGATGAGGTAGATGCTGTAATTATTCCTGCCACATCCTGTGGAAGTAGTGCTTTATTAAGTCTAAGCCAAAAAAAATGTCAAATCATTACAGTCGCAGAAAATCAAACCTTAATAGAAGTTTCTGCCCCTATGTTAAAAATTAAAATCTTACAGGTAAACTCATACTTGGAAACTGTGGGTGTATTAGTAGCCCATAAAGCAGGTATTAATCCTTCCACATTATTAGTTGGTTAACACAGCAGATAGCATATCGGTGAGAGAATCATGATTGATGTATGAAATATTTTCTACCTCTCCCTAACCCCTCAAGAAAAGGGGATTGAATTGTTAAAGTTTACCCCGTTGATAAGGAGATTAAGGAGGGTAAGTATTACGATAGACTACCTTTCAAACAATCTCTGAGGTACAAACTGAACAGTCACCAATGACTAATTACCAATTATTTATCCAAAATTACCGTGATTGAACAACAAAATCAAGAGCCAAAAATTCCCTATCTCACCCGCACCCAAGTATTAGTCGCCATGGCTGTAACTGCAATTATTCTTGGCATAGTTGCTAAATTATGGTTGCATTGGGGTAACATCATACTTTTTAGGTGGTTTTGGAATGAACAACACTTACTATTAGGAATTACTTTGGGTGTAGCCATCACCATATTAAGTGGTTTAGCTTATCGTCTCTCTCCCCCTTATCGCAAAAGTGCAGATTATTATCTAAACCTGGTACTAAAACCTTTAACTTTGCCCGACTTAATCTGGTTAGGACTATTACCAGGTCTAAGTGAAGAACTATTATTTCGGGGTGTCATGTTACCCGCTTTGGGTGGAGATTATACAGCTTTGATAGTATCTAGTCTGTGTTTTGGAGTTTTACACCTGAGTGGTTCTCAACAATGGCCTTATGTACTTTGGGCAACTGTCATTGGTATTATCCTCGGTTATAGTGCCCTATTCAGTGGCAATTTATTATTACCAATTGTTGCTCATATCGTTACAAATTTGTTATCCAGCTACTTATGGAAAACCCAACAACTGTAGATATACAAAACAGGTCTAACGAAATATCCCACCAATAACCCAGTTAGGCATTACTGATGGGACAGACGGTAGTTCATTTAAGAGTTATTCTCAAAGTAAAAGCAAGGAAAACCCAAGTTTTTCTTTAAAAATCATCAAGAAACTGACTAATGCGACTAATTACAGGGTCTACTTCTTCAGTTTCCCCTATGGCTTGCGCCACGTTAACGCTATCAGGAGGAATATGAGTTCCTGGTTGCTGACTCAAGATAGTTGTCAACTTTGCTACTTGTTGAGTCAGTTGGCAGATTTGAGTTTCCATTGCCTCCAAGCGATGAGACTCCCGGCTAAACAAACGTTCCTCAAAATCGGTCATTTGATGTTGCATTTCACCGATTTTCTGTTCAATCGTAGTGCTATTTGCTGTCTTGGCAGCAGGTTGTACAGATTCCGGGACACATAAAAATTTCCAGAGAGCTTCTTTACACAGGTCACTGAAAGTTTTATCTGGCTGTGTCTCTAAGTAGTTTTCCACCTGTGACAACAAACTTTCATCAGCAATGTCTGGATTGAACGTAACTGATTTAACTACCTTTTTTGACCATTGGAACATCAGTTTTATGACCTAGCAGCGCGAACAGCAGCAGATAATTGCGCTTCTCCATAAATAAACTGCCCCAAAGCATTGGCCTGGCGGGAAGGCGCTGCTAAGTAGGCTCTGATTTGAGCTTCTTTGAGGAGACGTTGAATATCTTCCCAGAAAAACTCCCCACCACCACCTGTAATAATCACATCAGTTACCCGCTCTGGTAACCATGCTAACACACGAGAGCAAATTTCCCGTGAGAAGTGCTCTGTGAGATTAGGCAGAAAATCATCCAAATTAGTAGGCTTACCAGCGCCTTTAGGACGATAGAAGCGATCGCCTTTGGGCTTATTGACCGCAGAAATCAATGCTAAAGATTGGCTATCAGCACCAGTTATTTCCTGGGCTACCAGTTCATAGAACTGGTTCATACCAAATTCTTCACTCTTGGAAGCACCTCTAGCAAAGTGGAAATTATCAACCATGATCATATCAATAGTTTGGTGGCCAATGTCCACTATCCCCACAGAAATTTTTGTAAACTCAGGGACTGCTACGCCTTTATTTGGTTGAGTCTCTGACCACAGTAAACTACCATATCCTTCAGGCATAACCCAAACTTTGGTAATGTTCAAAGATAAAGATTCACCACGGAAATTTACTACATGAGGTCCGGTGATTAAGCTACTTAACTGTACTTTTTCTTTTTCAAATTGTTTTAAAGATAAGAATGGTAGACCTAGAACAACAGCAATTTCATCTTTGAGTTTAAAGTACCCAGCACATGATAACACTTTGATGAGTGCATCCTCTATTTTAGATTGGCCAACCCCAAGATTAGCCCCAAAATCTGCCGCTAATTGTCCGACAGCATAGCCACTACCTTGATACTCCAGCCATAAATCCATGAGTGGGTCAGTAGCCTTAGCTTCAAACAGACCGCCGCGAATTTGGTCAATAGATGTCTGCTTCACGTTAGACGGAATAAAAGCCACATGATTGGGGTCACGACTGACACAGGTTTTGGTGGATGTTCTGCCCAAATCTACACTGAGAATGGCCAAATCCATGCTGAAAGTCGTTTTACCAACAGCATTGGTGGTTTTCGCAGAATTTATCGGTGTGGCTGCAAGTCCTGTCCCCACGGCTGGCGTGCGGTTCATAGAAATGGCAGCTGCATTCATTGGATTAGCTGCGGAGGGTTGGTCTGTCATGAAAGCTCCTATTTAAAAAGTTACTATGCTCATCTTACAAAAAGATCAGCTACAAAAAATTTTAGGTTGGATTAAGTGTAACTAGAAATACGTCAAAGTTGAGAACAGGCGATGGTTAATTTTCTCTAATTTGAGGTTTGTGAAGGCGTTTTCAGGTAAGTATCACATTTTTATTACCAATTTGGTGTTTTTACACTTTTAATTGATTTGCTATCACTGCGTGGGCTTTAGAAATTTTCCCTATGGCCAGCCAAGAGGCCAGAGTGAATAAGCTAATAACAATTTTACTTTACTTTAGGTATTTTTGTTATCTCACCGCGATTTTCTCACTGTTACTCAACTCTCTGATTATGTGGGGTTTAGCACTGCTAAACCCCTACCTATCATTTCTCTACTGTCTATTAGAACTAAATAGTTGATGTTAGAGATTGGACTCTAGATTCAGCAGACCATTCTAATGGATTCCACACTCTTTCTTCTAAAGCCATCTGTTCAATTAAACTAGCCAAGCGCAGGGCTTTGAGAGCTTGTTCACCACCAACAGAGGGCTGATTACCACCCCGAACACAGTTGACAAAATGCTCTAGTTCTGCACTGAGTGGTTGAACATTAGTTGTATAGACCTTTTCAATTAAACCATCTTGTCTATATAAAACCTTTTGGTTGTCAAGGTGAGGATTGAGAGCCGTTTGCCGATGGACTAAAATTTCATTGTTGAGAAAATCTGCTTCTGTAAATGAATTTTTACAATGGGCAACTAGACGGCGAATTTTCCGATGAGTGACTTTGCTGGCTGTTAGCGTGGCAACAATACCATTAGCAAAGCCTAAAGTCGCTGTTACATAATCTAAGTAACCGGAGTCTAAAGAACGAGTTCCACTGGCAGTTAATTTTACCACTGGTGAAGCGGCTAATTCTAGCAGCAAATCAATGTCATGAATCATTAAATCCAGAACTACGGAAACATCATTCGCCCGCGCTGAATAAGGACTCATTCGGTGGGATTCTAAGGCCAAAACTTCTTCGGTTTTCAGAACTTGGCTCAGTTCCCTAAATGCGGGATTAAATCGCTCAATGTGGCCTACTTGCAAAATACACTGGGATTCGGCCGCAGCATTAACTAGAGATTCGGCTTCAGAAATACTAGCCGCTATGGGTTTTTCAATTAAAACATGAATTCCTGCTAACAAACAATTGATGCCTACAGCATAGTGTAGGCGTGTAGGTACAGCTACACAAATTGCATCTACATGGGGTAGTAAGTCGCAGTAATCTTCAAAAAACCGGACTTTGTATTTACTAGCAGTTTCTAAGCCACGTTCAACGTTAATATCCGAAACCCCCACTAGCTCCACATCTTTCATGGAACTGAGGACGCGGGTATGATGTTGTCCCATGTTACCGACCCCAATCACTCCTATGCGGATATGTTGTGGCTGGCTGCGCTGTGAGTATAGACTCGGTTCTGACATTGATATGCTATCTTGCACTATTGTTCTCTCCTCAACCACCAAATTTAGAGACGCTAAGTTTGTTATTCTTTATACTTAAACGTCGAGTTTGATTTGTCTTAAACCATCCAGATGGTAACATAGTGATTATCTTTATGAAGAATTTCAAAGTTTAGCTTCAGTTCCCACCATTTTGGTTATCTTTTTTGTCAACTGTTCTTAATTAGTGTATTTTTAGCATTGGCTACAAATAATCCTCTGTTTTTTATTGATTTGGTAGATTGTTTCATTCTCAGTACAAATTCCCAGCTATATGGTTAGATAATTAACTAATTTGATCAAAATCCGCTTTTCTTTCTGTAAGTTAATCACTCTTTCTATCAGTAAAATTACAAATAGTTAAATAGTTAATACTCAGAGTATAATGTCTCCTGTCATCTATACAATTGCTGTTCTGATTCCACAAAGTTTTTTTGTACATATATTTTTGTTTGTTGCGTTTTGTTGATTTTCCCATCTTTTGGATACAATTTATAAAGGAATGGGTAATTCAAGTCAAGAGGCCGTGGTTCGACTCCCTTCGACTCCCTTGGACTCCCTTCGACTTCGCTCAGGGCAAGCTGCTCAGGGCAAGTCGCTCACCGACCGGAGACAGGAAGTTTTAAGTGATTATACGTTTTTGTGATCCCCTGTCCACCTACTCAGTAAAATTTGTCTGTATTGTTGATGTTTCTGGTTTTCCCATTCCTTATGCTGATATGAAAGCTGTAATTTTGTTGTCTGGTGGTTTGGATTCTTCTACTGTGCTTTATCAAGCCAGGGCTGATGGCTGTGAGTGTTATGCTATTTCTTTTGACTATCAACAGCGACACCGTAGAGAGTTAAGTTCTGCTTTAATGGTAGGGAAAAGGGCTGGGGTAATTCAACATCAAGTTGTGAATTTTGATTTACGACAATGGGGCGGCTCCGCGCTGACAGATGACAAGATTGATTTACCTCAACAGCGTTCTTTGCAGGAAATGGAGGATCATATTCCTGTCACTTATGTACCAGCACGAAATACAATTTTTTTAAGTTTTGCTTTGGGGTATGCAGAGGCGATCGCTGCCGAAAGGGTATATATTGGTGTTAATGCCCTAGATTATTCTGGCTATCCAGATTGTCGTCTTGATTATATCCAGGCTATGCAGGAAGTTTTTCGCCTGGGTACAAAACAAGGACGGGAGGGAGAAGGAATTAAGATTGTTGCACCGTTAATTGATTTGAAAAAGACGGAAATTATTCAACTTGGTAATCAATTAGGTGTTCCTTGGGATCTCACTTGGTCTTGTTATGCTGGTGGTGATGCTGCCTGTGGTGTCTGTGATTCTTGTCAATTGCGGTTAGCAGCTTTTGCCCAGTTGGGTTTAGAAGATCCGATTAATTATGTTTAGTTAATGCAGGTGCGATCGCTGAGAATAGGGAATAGAGAATAGGGATTTTTTTACGAACCACAGAGGTACAGAGATCACAGAGGAAGAAAAAGAGGAGAAATCCTAATCTTCACATATTATTTAGGATCGCTATAACTGAATACTTATTTTTTTATAAGAAACGAGGCTGAAAACCCTTGAAGTTAAGTTTTGAAGCGTGGCGGAAAAACTTAACTGTCCTTTAGGCAAGGGATGAAAGCCAGTTAGAGGCTGTCTTCCTCCACTGATAAGTATTTCCCACTTGACAAGATTATGCTCCGTGCGTTAGCATATTTTTGTGGTGTTTAAGTCGAAACCATGATAATTTACGAGTTCAAAGTTAAATCAATTTGCGATTGATGTCAAAGTTATAGTTGAGTCTCAACCAACGAATCAAATAGTTGGATTAGATGTAGGTTTAAAATATTTCATTGCCGTTCCTCCTCATAATACTTCTCAAAATTGTTCTAGCTGTGGTCAAAAAGTGCAAAAATCTCTATCAACTAGAACCCATAATTGTCATCATTGTGGGTTCGTAGAAGATAGAGATGTTAACGCCAGTATCAACATCCTAAAAATAGGACTAACTACGGTAGGGCATACCGGAAGCTACGCTACAGGAGATTTGCCCTCTTGGGCGATTGGTGTAAACCTGTCGTCTAACGGCGAGTCTATGAATGTAGAATCCCCGTGTCTTTAGACCGGGGAGTGTCAACAAGCAGAGGAGAATCTATATCTAAAAGCCAATTTTCATCAACCAATTCCAGATTTTCATTATAGATAAGAACTAACTCACCTATTTTTTGAATTATTGGACTTCCGAATGGGTAAGGTTTATCACAGGGATCATGAGGTATCATTTTAGCATAAATAGTAGTAGTACCAATAAGAGAAAATTTGAGTTTTAGAAAACGTTTATCTTCGGTAACACCCACAAAACTGCTGATTAATTTTGCTTCTATGGGGTGAGGTAAACTAATTGATTCATAATATTCATCCTGTTGATCCCAATAACCATTGATTGTATAACAGCATTGTTCAAGATGTTTTTGAACAAGAGAATTAGGATCTAAATTTTCTAATATCTCAGTTAAATCTTGCCAGACTTGATGATTTTTCAATTGCAGTGTAGTCATAATCTATTCTGGATTAATGTTGTGTTGCAAAACCAGGAAAATGTAATATCCCATTAATATATTTGGCGTGAAACCTTCTATCACCACCGTTACCTAATACTTTAGATTTTAAATTATATCCTTTTTCTTGAGAATCAACAAGCCCACTACTACCCTGTGGGTGTACTAACCCCTTCGCAATTGCTTTTAAATGCTTTCCTTTACTATCATATCTTATACCTAATTTTATTTGTTCGTCACTAAATGAAACTTGCAAATCATAAGTTGAAGAATATACAATGTCAGGTTGAATATCTTGCCAATTATTGGGTAATGGTAAAACTTCCATGATATCTAACAGTTTACATTTCTACTGATGCCTTTATGGAATCGAATCATAAATTAAACAACTGTATCATGCACGGTTATAAAAAAATAGGGTAATTCCAGAAAAACCAGAATTACCCTATTTAAAAATTTAGAAAAAATTAGGCAAAAGCAGCCATTTTCACTTCGTTATTACCAAGAATTTGTTGTAATTCTTCAGCGTCAACGGTTTCTTTTTCAATTAGCATTTGAGCAATTTCATCTAAAACCTGGCGGTTATTGACTAAAACTTCTTTAGCTCGAATGTAAGCAGTATCAACCAACTTCCGCACTTCATCATCAATTGCAGCAGCAGTTTCTTCGGAGAAATCACGTTCTGACATGATATCTCGACCTAAAAACATATTACCTTGTTGACGACCTAAAGCTACCGGTCCCAAGCGATCGCTCATACCAAAACGAGTTATCATTTGTTTGGCAACTCTGGCCACTTGCTGTAAATCGTTGGAAGCGCCGGTTGTAACTTCTTCTTCACCAAAAATAATTTCTTCAGCGAGACGACCACCCAAGGCCACGGCCATTTGATTTTCCAAATATGCACGGCTATATAAACCTGTATCCATGCGGTCTTCACTAGGAGTAAACCAAGTTAAACCACCAGCACGACCACGGGGAATAATACTAATCTTTTGCACAGGATCATAGTCAGGCATTAACGCACCAACTAAAGCGTGTCCTGCTTCATGGTATGCAACTAAGGTTTTGCGCTTTTCGCTCATTACCCGATCTTTCTTCTCTGGACCTGCTAAGACGCGATCAATCGCATCATTGATTTCATCCATAGAAATTTCGGTTAAATTCCGACGTGCGGCTAAAATTGCGGCTTCGTTTAACAGGTTAGATAAATCTGCACCTGTAAAACCAGGGGTACGACGAGCAATTTTATCTAAGTCCACATCTTTAGATAAGGTTTTACCACGGGCGTGAACTCTTAAAATTTCGCTGCGACCTGCATAATCAGGACGATCTACCACAACTTGACGATCAAAACGACCAGGACGTAATAAAGCAGCATCTAATACATCAGGACGGTTAGTAGCAGCAATAATAATAATTCCGGTATTGCCTTCAAAACCATCCATTTCCGTTAGTAACTGGTTGAGGGTTTGTTCTCTTTCATCGTTACCACCACCTAAACCGGCACCACGTTGACGACCTACTGCGTCAATTTCATCAATGAAGACGATACAAGGAGCGTTAGTTTTTGCTTGTTCAAATAGATCACGAACGCGGGAAGCACCTACACCCACAAACATTTCCACAAATTCTGAACCGGAAATACTGAAGAATGGCACCCCAGCTTCCCCAGCGACAGCACGCGCCAGGAGGGTTTTACCAGTACCAGGAGGACCAACTAAAAGTACACCTTTAGGGATTTTAGCACCAACAGCAGTAAAGCGATCGGCGTTTTTCAAAAAGTCTACAACTTCGTTTAGTTCTAATTTGGCTTGGTCAATACCCGCAACATCCCCAAAGGTAACTTGAGTTTGGGGTTCCATTTGCACTCTGGCTTTAGATTTACCAAAGTTCATGGCTTGGCTACCAGGTCCACTTTGAGCGCGACGCAGCAGGAAAAATAACCCTACTAGGAGTAATACAGGGAAGAATAAGCTACTGAGGGCTTTAAACCAAAATCCTTCGTCTGCTTGAGGCAATACAGAAATATCAACTCCTCTAGCTGTCAAAGTATTGATTAAATCTGGATCGTTAACTAAGGTAACAATCTTTTTGCTTGTTCCATCGTTGGGAGTCACTAATGCAGTAGATCGATCCGCGCTGAGACTGACTTTATCAACTTTTCCTTTTTCTACTTCTTGAATAAACTGGCTATAGCGCCATGTTTCTCGATTATTTTGGGGTTTATCGAAAAATGCTGTTCCCAGTGCAATGACAACTATAAACAGGAGCGCGTACAGCCCCGTATTTCGCCACCTTTTATTATTCACCGATGTTTATTCTCCTGTACTTGTTTGCTGCTTATACCTAGCTTCTGTAAGGAATCTAAGCAAGAGGACATTATGATAATTATGTTAACTTATCTTAAGATACCTGAAAATAATTCTCCTGTCATGCTAAAAATAATCCTCTACCCTCCATGGATATAAAACCTGATTAACGATAGGAGTTCTATTGTAGCGATTCTGAGGAGCAGTCAACAGTCAAGCGTCACTAAACCAATTAATCTTGTTCTGGTAATCTAATAGTGTTTGTGCCGTTGGGATTTGTCACGACCTGTCCGCCCAGTGCTTCAATTTCCCGAATTGCTCGTTTACGGGTTTTTTCATCTACTTTGTTATTCAGTACCATTATCCATGTAGCAATTCGCGCTAACTTGCTGTTAGGATTTTTACTTAGAAACTCCGCCGTTTTTCGGGAAGTAAATGCTACATACTTACTTTCTTCATCGTTGTAAGTGTTAGCCCATTCTGAGGCTGTGAGAAAAGATGTTTGTGCAGCTTTGGCATTGCCCAAAAATAATAATTCATCTGTGCCTTTATAGACCCAGATAAAGTAGGATTTTTGCGGTGCTTGGGGAGATAGGGATTTTAATCCTTTTGCCATTAAAGCTATAGATTTTTCAGGCATACCAGCGTACAAAGAACTACTTACAGAAAGTCCTAGATAAGCCGCCAAGAAACGGGGATCACGTCCTAAAATTACTTCAAAATATTCTGGACTGAGACTGTATCCAGTTTTATCTCTGGCTTCTTCATCACCAAAAAATTGTAAAAAATCAATGTACACCCAATCTGCAATCAGGTTTTTATAACCAAAACTGGGTAAATTTTGAAGTAAGTTTAAACGCAAACTTTCTTTTTTTAAATCCTTTTCTAATGCTTCTACAGAACTAGATTGTTTACTAATTAAGAGTTTTTGTAGTTTTGGCACTTGGATTAAACTAATGCCAAGAATACATAAACCAGCGACTAATGGTGTGGTAATAGCTTCACGAGATAAAAACATATTAGGGGGACTTATACAAGAGGCGGGGGGTCTTCTTATCTTCCTGTTTCTTCTCTTGAACAACTTGGGTGGCGTAGACTTCTACATCCCGTTGGATAATTTCTTCTATCTGGCCGGCAAAACTAGAAAATGCTTGTTCATGACTGGAGAAATTTAGATAAGCGCCACTGAGTTGAAAAAACTGCCAACCTTGGGTTTTTAAAGATTCTACTGTGCGACGACAGTGCCGCCAGCGCTCGCCATAGTGAAAAAATTCTTCTACTGCGGCACTAACTGCTACAAGTTGACTTAAAGCAAATGTTGTCCAAACAACAGTGTCTCGGACTTTACCATTATTAATATTAAGACTCACCAAAGCAGGGAGAACTATACCGCCAATAATTGTTAGTAACCTGGCACGGTAGTAGCGATTTCGGGCTTTTGCTGCTTGTGCTTCCATCCAAAGAACTTGATCTAACCAACAGGAAGTTAAAAACTTCTTTTGTAGGTCTTGCAGTTTTAATGTATCAAAAATTTCGCCAAAATCTTTCTTTAAAAATTCTTGATAGGGATCTTTTTTACCCATGATGCACTCCTCCAATAGAAAGTAAGTTACTAAATTTTCGCGAGTGCATTAGGTAATTCACTGATTTGTGATACTGTAATTGCGATCGCAGCTTGTACTTGATTAAAAGTAAGCTTAAAAGGATTCCTATCGTCATCAAAGTCATATAACTCACAACTTAGTATATTTAATTATTAATAAAATTACAATATTATTAAATAGACATCTCCAGAAAAGAATGTAGATACGTTCTATGGAAGGTCTCTACAAAGGTTCTAGAAAACGCTTATAGCGGTTTTCACTAGATGTCTAATGTACCGTGAGTGAAAAAAACCTTAGTCAAATCATATTACATTAAACCACTAAAATTGATTTCTGTCAATATAAGTATAGTTTTATCGCTGAAATTGTCAACTTAGGACTAGCTTTCCTATCATCAAACTTTGCCCAATGCATAAACAAATATTCAGTTGCTATTCTTTTTAGAGGTTGTTTTAGTAGCAAAATACTTTTGCATCACCTCTAAAATCATGGGTGCTGCAACGCTACCACCACCGCCACCGGAATGTTCTGCAAATGCCACAACTAAAATTTCTGGTTTATCCGCAGGTGCATAAGCGCCAAACCAGGCATGATTTTCTTTAACGCCTCTTCTCCAAGCTTCAGCAGTACCACTTTTACCTGCAACTGGGGGCAGATTGGCGACATTTAATACTTTACCTGTACCTTCACTGACTACCTTTCGTAACCCCTGACGTAAAGTTTTCAGGGTTGTGGATTTGATATTTAAGGATTCTCTCCAGGTTTTAGCATCTTCATTATCTTTAAGGAGGTGAGGTTGTACCCGATAACCACCGTTACCTGGAACGGCAAACATCACGGCGACTTGTAGAGGGGTAGTTTGTAGTGCCCCTTGGCCAATAGACATATTCACAGTATCACCCACAGTCCAGGGTCTCTTCCAGACTTTATTTTTCCACAGATCATCGGGAACTAAACCTTTAGCTTCTTCTGAAGTAAATTCAAAACCAGTTCTTTGACCAAATCCATATTTGCGCGTCCATTCAATTAATACAGGTCCACCGATTCTTTTACCAACTTGATAGAAGAATGTATCACTACTCCACTGTAATGCGCCAACAAAACCTAATGGACCAAAACCGGCATGATTCCATTCACCAAACCTAGTTCCACCAATAGTCAATGAAGCATAGGTTTGTAATACCGTGTCGGGAGAAAATTGACCTGATTCTAGTGCAGCAGTTGTGGTGACAATTTTAAAGGTACTGGCAGGAGGAAAAGCACTAATAGCCCGATTAACTAAAGGATGGTCAGAACCCTGGACGCTTTGCCAATCTTTTTGAGAAAGTTTTTGTTTGGAAAAGATATTGGGGTCAAAGGTGGGATGAGATACCATGGCCAAAACTGCCCCATTTTTGGGATTAATTGCGACTATTGTGCCATTACGTTTACCTAAAGCTTTTTCTGCTGCCATTTGTATATCTAAATCTATGGTTAGATGTATATCACTACCAGCTTTTGCTTGTTTACTTCCTAATACTCTTAATGGTTTACCGCTACCATCTACTTCTACCTGCTGTCCACCCCATTCACCTCTTAACAATTTTTCATAAGCTTTTTCTACGCCCATTTGCCCCATGACATCTCCTAAACGGTAGCCTTGAGCCTTCTTTTTTTGCAGTTGTTCGGCAGTAAGTTCACGAGTATATCCAAGTATATGGGCTAACTCTCTACCATGGGGATAATATCTAACCGCTTCTGTGTTAATTTCTACTCCTGGTAGTTCATTTTCATACTCTTTTAAGGCTGTAATTTGGGCTTCATTTAACTGACGAGCGATGCGAATCAAAGAAGAGTTAACAGCAGACTGTTCCAAGATTTTTTCAATATCCTCTTGGGGAATTTCCAAAATTTTCGCTAGACGTGAACCAACCACTGGCCAGGATGGCTTTGTATGTGCCATGGGCCACAAATATACAGAGCGAGGATAACGGGTACTGGCTAACAGTTTTCCATGTCTGTCAAAAATATTACCTCGTTCCGGTTGTTTGGGAATAATGCGAATCCGATTGGATTCCGCTCTAATTCTGTGTTTTTTTCCTTCGATAATTTGCAAATATATCAATCGAGCAGCGATTCCAGATAACATTAATAATGTGAATAAAATGACAAATGTAGATTGCAAACCACGTCCAACTGTGCGTGTATTTTTTTGACTACTAAGTAACGGTGGTAGGATAGCCATAAGACCAAAAGTAATTTTGGGATGAATTGGTAAGAAGTGACAGCTAATAGGTGACAGGTAACAGGTAAAAACTTTACAACTGACAACTGACAACATAAAATTGATTTTATTAAAACCACGGCATTCTGGCGAAGATTATGGATCAAACTGTGATGCAGAATCAAAGGGGTTTAAAAACATTACAGCCACTCGATATTGAGTTGCGTAACGTATTCAAGTTTTTTAACCAAGAACCCGCAGTACACGGAGTGGATTTGGATGTTAAACAAGGAGAGTTCTTTAGTATTTTAGGTCTTTCTGGTTGTGGCAAGACAACTACACTCCGCTTAATTGCAGGATTTGAGAGGGTTGATGCCGGCAAATTGCTGATTCAGGGTCAGTTAATGACTGATGTTCCTGCTTATCAACGACCTGTAAATACGGTATTTCAAAGTTATGCTTTATTTAACCATTTGAATGTGTGGGAAAACATTGCTTTTGGACTGCGATTAAAAAAAATCTCCAAATCAGAAATTTTTATTCGCGTTATGGAAGCGTTAAAGCTTGTCAAATTGGAAAACTTGCGATCGCGGTTTCCCAGTCAACTCTCCGGTGGTCAACAACAAAGGGTAGCAATTGGGGAACAACAGGTTTATTATATAATTCTGAAAAACTGACAAATCCTCCTGAAGATTGGGAATATTTGTGGCAATATCAAGATCAAAGGTAATCGGTAATTAATATATAATCACTAAGCAAATGGAATCTTCTAACAATTTTAACGGCAGAGAAAAACAGCAATTTACACCTCCTGGTAAAAATTGGCTTTCTCCCTTGGTATTACTAGCACCATCGGGTATTTGGTTACTAATTTTGTTAGTTTTACCAACATTAATAATTTTTGAATTAAGTTTAGTCCCAGATATTCGCCCAGGGGATTTAGTTAATCCTAGCGGATTAGATAACTATTTTCGGATTTTTGAGCCAATTTATTTAAAAGTGATAGTAAATTCACTTTTTTTAGCAACTCAAAATTGGGGTTTTGGTTCAGCGTTGAGCATAACATTGATTTTAATGGTGAGTGTTGCGATCGCCCTCCTCATTAAATTTGGTGAAGCAACAGAAATAGAAAATTTCACCAACAACATCAGTCCACAATTGTGAACTTTTGTAACAATACAGACTATTGGCAACAAAATATGTTTTCGATCTTAGATTTTAATGTATTCTGGTTAAGGTCAATTATTATTAACACTTATAATCAACTATGGGGTTTTCAATTGTTGCCATAGAACAACGAGAAAAAGAAGCTAAAGCATTAAAGACTTTTCTTGTCTACAGTCTGATCAGTTCAGTAGCATTGCATACTGGTATACTAGCTTTATTTATCAACCAATTTTTTCGCAAAGTACCTAAAGTTACAGAAGCACCAATTGAAGTCACAATTTTGGAAACCATACCCCAGAAAACAGCACAACTACCAGTAAAAATCAAATCTTTACCACAAACAAATTCCGGTGGAGGTGGTAATCAGGGAGGTGGAATTTCTACCCCTACAGAAACAGCTATCAATATCATCAAATCTTCTGTTGCACCCATCACTCAATACAAACCCATCAAAACCACTAATAACTTCATCACCAAACCATCTCAACCCCTAAGCACTCCTGAACCAATCACCAAAACAACCCTAGTTACAACCGCACCAATTGAAAACACCACTCCTGAACCAGTAACCACAACAAACCTAATCACAACCAAACCCATACAAACAGCAAATACAATACCCACAAACATCACACCGTTACAGTCAGAAACTCAAACCAATACAAGTTCCGATAACATTCCTAGCAACTTAACGACCTCCACACAGTCCTCAGAGAAAGGAAATATTATTGGTAATTTAGGCAATTATAGTTGGCGAAATATTTTAGGTAAAGATACTGGTTCTGGTGTGGGAAATGGTACTGGTTCTGGTGTGGGAAATGGTACTGGTTCTGGTATAGGGAATGGTACTGGTTCTGGTGTGGGAAATGGTACTGGTTCTGGTATAGGAAATGGTACAGGTTCTGGAAATGAACCTGGAAATATTATACCAAAACCAGAAAATACACCCGTAGCTACTGCACCCAAACCCCCAATAGAAAATAGTTCTAAATTGAATCGTGCGGATTGCTTAGAGTGTCAAATTAAATACCCAGATAGAGCTAGACGGCGGGGAATAGAAGGCAATCCAGAAGTTGCTATTGATACTGATGCCCAAGGTAATGTTACGAGAGTACGGTTAATCAGTTCCAGTGGTGATAGCGAACTAGATGAAGCCGCCCAACAAGCGGCTCAACAGTGGAAATTAACACCTACAGAAAGGGGGAGAGCAGGGGTAAGAGCTTCAGTTAACTTTGCTATCAAAGGCTCTCAACGCCACCGTAAACTTCAGGAGCGTCAAATAGAAAAACAAAGAGAAGTCGCTAAGAAAAAACCTGAAAAAGAAACTACTACTCCCACTGTCATCGAATCTCCTCAACCCTCTCAAAGAAAAAACACTCCAACTGTTACCGATGTTCCATCCGAAAATACCACTAGAAGCAAACAAGAATCTCTACCTTCTCCATCTAAATCGGTCTCACCACCTCGTCAGACCATAGAATCTGAGAAACCTAAACAAATAGAAGAATCTAAACCCCCTCGCATCTCACCCCAGCCTGTCAAATTTAATACTAATAATCAAGTTGATGAAGGTAGATCCGAAAGAGTACAAAAAAGCCGCAAACGCTTGGAAGAAATACTCCGTCGTCGTCAAAAGTCCTCCGAGTCACCATCGCCAGAAGCACCTGTACCACCCCCATCTGAAACTACATCATCTCCTGAGTCGAATAGTAATTCAGAAAATAGTAATTAGAGTTTGTAGTCAGGACTTTAGTCCTGAACATCCTAGTGTTGAGCAATAAATTGCTCACTACGAACACCAATATGAATTTTTATTAATTTAACAGAAAATAGTAATTAGAGTTTGTAGTCAGGACTTTAGTCCTGAACATCCTAGTGTTGAGCAATAAATTGCTCACTACGAACACCAATATGAATTTTTATTAATTTAACTATGACAGCTTGTCTTTTGACACCGTTGCCATTAATAGAGAAAATGCCAATTGATAATTTTTTGTACCTGGTGTGAGTTCTAGAATATGAATAAGAGTTTTTTTTTCCTACCAGTTTCTTTCCTGACGATACTAGTAGTGAGTCCTGTTATGGCTGCTGATTATGAAAATAATAAAAAAGCCGTAAATTCAGATATTCCTAATTTAAAGGAAATTCAATTCCCCGCCACAAATGCTAAATTATTAACTCAACAACCAGCAGAAAATGAAGTTAAATCGGAAGCAGATGTTACACCTACAAATGATGCAGATATTTCTGTAGAAGCTATTGGTGAAAAAGATATTATTCCCGAATCTACTCCCATCTATGTCATTGAGAAAGAAGAAATTCAAAAACAGGGTGCAACCAGCGTTGCTGATGTATTGAAAAAAATGCCTGGTTTTGCTATCAATGATGTTGGACATGGTGCAGATATTCACACAGGAACATACTATCGAGGAGCTTCCATTAATCAATCTGTATTTCTGATCAATGGTAGACAAATTAATACTAATATTAGCACTTATCACGGTGGAACTGATTTAAATAGCATTCCCATAGAAGCTATAGAAAGAGTCGAATTATATAGCGGTACTGCATCTTCTTTATATGGTTCTTCAGCTTTTGGTGGAGTTGTCAACATCATTACCAAAGAAGGTTATGGGAAACCAAAATTCAATGCTAATGCAGAATTTGGCTCATTAAACTTAAATAATCAACAGCTAAGTTATAGTGGTTCAAGCAATAAAGTTAAATACAACTTCAGCTTTGAAAGATTCTTTGTAGATAACCGTTATTCTGTACCTGTGGGTGCTGCAAATAGAGATATTGAAGGCAAATTATCTAAT
>JBJTTJ010000067.1:0-10439 GCA_046080125.1 Cuspidothrix sp. | reverse complement strand
ATTTTAATTCTAGTTTCCAATTATTCTTAATTCGCACTACAAAATATTTGTCTTTTTGCACTAATTCCTGCATAAAATTTAGTCCCGCAAAACCTCTATCCATTACCCCAACAGCATCTTGCGGTAAATTAGACATCATTTTTGACAATCTTGGGAAATGAGTTTATAATCATGGTTAATCAAAATATTTTAATCCTTCGCCCAAAATTTAACATATTTTGGGCTATTTTTATCAAGATTTTCTTAACATTCAACACTTCTGAAATGTTAAACATATTATTAGTTTAAACCAAGGACAAATACTCAAGCAAATAATTTCTAGGTTACAAGAAAATAATTATATACCATTTTATGGGATTATAGATAGTAAGTTTTTTCAAGTTCCCCAATCAAGACCACGTTTTTTTATGATTGCTTTTAGAAAAGATTTAGGAATATCATCCTTTATTTTTCCTAACCCTAGTTATCCAGAAATTCATATTGAGAATATTATTGAAAAAGGAGACTATTCTATTCCTATATCCAGTAAATGGCATGAATATATTGATTATTATGCTGGAAGAATTAATGATCAACAATTATCTTTTATTCTTCCTAAAACTAGAATAAGTTTAGAGAGATCAGACCATAATATTGATTATGATAATTGTATTTATCAAATTAGATCCAGTGGTATTCGGGCAATTTCTGTGAAAAGACCTTTTCCTACTTTAGCTGTTAGTGCTAGTGGTGGTGGTGCGATGATTCCAGTATATACTAAGGAAAGAAGACATTTGAGTTTATTAGAAATTAAACGGTTAATGGGTTTTCCTGATCATTTTTCTTTTCCTGTTTCTCGCACTTCTGCTATTAAACAATTAGCTAATTCTGTATGTCCATCGGTAATTAAACATTTGGGGTTGAAAATTTCTGAGTTATTATGTTGAATTTTTTAAGTAATAAATAATTAATCATACTGATTAATATATATTTGAATTAAAAGTATTAAATATTACATAATATTCCCAGCAAAACACCTAAAATAATCACTTCTGCAAATTTGCCGATTTTTCTTGACCAAAAATGAATACAATGACTGTTAATGCTAGATAATAGGAAAGCCTTAACATTTACTAACAGCCTGGAAAAGAAGTAATAATCATTATGCGAACTCACTATTGCGGCGAACTCCGAAAAGAACATATTGGTGAAACTGTTACCTTTTACGGATGGGTAGACCGTCGCCGCGATCACGGGGGTGTGATCTTCTTAGATTTGCGCGATCGCTCTGGTACTGTCCAAATCGTTAGCGATCCTCAGCGCACTCCAGACTCTTACCAACAAGCTAACGCACTACGCAATGAATACGTGGTGAAAATCATTGGCAGAGTCACCGAACGTCCTCCAGAATCTTTAAATACTCGTATTCCCACAGGCGAAGTCGAAATCTATGCCGATAAAATAGAACTCCTCAACGCCGTCCGTAAACAATTACCTTTCCAAATTTCCACCGCAGACACCGAAACAGTGCGGGAAGAATTGCGGCTAAGATATCGTTATCTGGACTTACGACGAGAACGCATGGCGCAAAATATGCAATTGCGTCATCAAGTCATCAAAGCTATGCGGCGCTACCTGGAAGACACACAAGGGTTTATCGAAATTGAAACCCCAGTTCTTACACGTTCTACCCCCGAAGGGGCTCGAGATTATATTCTTCCCAGTCGCGTCAATGAGGGTGAATGGTTCGCCCTACCGCAATCACCCCAACTTTTCAAACAATTACTGATGGTATCAGGCATGGATAGATACTATCAAATTGCGCGATGTTTCCGTGATGAGGATTTACGCGCCGACAGACAACCAGAATTTACCCAACTAGACATGGAAATGAGTTTCATGTCAGAAGACGAAATTATCGAACTCAATGAAAATTTAGTTTGTCATATTTTCAAAACCGTGAAAGGAATTGATTTACCTCGTCCTTTTCCTCGCCTTCCCTACACCCAAGCAATGGCGAAATATGGCAGTGATAAACCAGATACCCGTTATGGTTTAGAACTAGTTGATGTTTCTGATGTTTTAAAAGACTCTGGTTTTAAAGTTTTTCGAGAAGCAATTTCTAACGGTGGAATTGTGAAAATTTTACCAATTCCTAATGGAAATGATGCCATTTCTAATGTGAGAATTAAACCAGGTGGGGATATTTTCAAAGAAGCAGCAGAAGCTGGTGCAAAAGGATTAGCTTACATCCGCGTGCGAGAAAATGGAGAAATTGACACTATTGGGGCAATAAAAGACAATTTGACACCAGAACAAAAACAGGAAATTTTAACCCGCACAGGTGCACAAGCCGGTCATTTATTATTATTTGCCGCTGCTGATGCTGGGACTGTGAATAAAACTTTAGATAGACTGCGCCAATTTGTTGCGCGAGAATTTAATTTAATTCCCCAGAATACAATTAACTTCCTCTGGGTGACAGAATTCCCCATGTTTGAATGGAATGGAGATGAAAAACGCCTGGAAGCATTACACCATCCCTTTACAGCACCCCATCCTAATGATATCAACGATTTAAAAACCGCCCGCGCCCAAGCTTATGATTTAGTATTAAATGGCTTTGAAGTTGGGGGTGGCAGTTTGCGAATTTATCAGCGAGAAGTGCAAGAACAGGTATTTACAGCCATTGGTTTATCAACAGAAGAAGCACAAAGTAAATTTGGCTTTTTATTAGAAGCTTTTGAATATGGAACTCCTCCCCATGGTGGTATTGCTTACGGTGTAGATCGGTTGGTAATGTTATTAGCAGGAGAAGAATCTATTCGTGATGTCATTGCTTTCCCGAAAACACAACAAGCACGTTGTTTGTTAACAGATGCACCTTCTAGTGTGGATGCAAAACAGTTAAAAGAACTTCATGTTGCTTCCACTTTTAAACCAAAAGTGTAAGATAAAGATCCCCGACTTCTTAAAGAAGTCGGGGATCTGAGTTTTAGGTTAAAATCCCTACTAAAATTTGCATTAATATTTCTAAATCGGTAGGAACTCTATATAACATTAAATCCTGAGTTATGAGTTTATTTTCCCGTTCAAAACTTCCGAACTGCCAAATATCTCCAGTGGTCACAGCACCATATAATATCGGTTCATCCCCTTCCACCCATTGATCTAAAGCAATTAATTCCACTGCAAGTTGAGTAAAACCTCGCGTTAAATCTGCGTGTTTTGCCTCTACAACCAAAACCTGATGTTGAGATTGCAAATAATAATCTAAATCACCCCGTAAAAATTGATTAATTTCAATAGGATATTCAATATTAATTTTGGATTCAGTAATATGTGCAACTTCTAAGAGAATTGGTGCAATTAAAACTTCTCTTCTTGCAGCTTCACTTGTTAAACTAACTCGTTGAATGGCCTCTTCTAATCGTTGTTTGAGGTCAAATAATCGAGATATTTGATTATTACTTATTGGCCAATCAATTGTTCCTCTAGTTAAATTAACTCCTAATTCTTGTAAAATATCCGCAGGTGCAAACCTTAACTCAAAATACTTACGAAATGTATATGTTTCATCAGGTTTGAGAATTGGGGGACGATGTGATTTAGTCATAAATTTATAAATTATGTTGTGATACAAAGATGATATTAAATATTAATGTCAATCATTTAATTATAACAAAGGACAAATTTCGGATATGTATAACTTCTTGATGAATAAAAAATAACCCCCTCCTATTTGTATGTAGCAGAGGGGGTTTGCAAAACTTAATATCCTTCTTCTTCGTATTCCACTTGTCGTTCCTTAACCTTTTTGGGAATATTCACAGGTTTTGGTGCATCATCCCAAGCATCACCATCGAGATCATCATCGTAGTCATCATACTTATCGGCATAAGTCTTTTGAGGCGGTTTGGCTTCGTATCTTGGAACTTCCTGATAACTGTCTCTTACCGTTGCATCACTCCAGTTATCTTCTTCATCTTCTTCATACTGAATTGACTCGTAGGAACGAGCTTTCATGACTTGGCGCTGGGGTCTTTCTTCTTCTACATAGTCTTCCGTCCATTCCTCTTCCTGGGCTATGGGTTCAGGAATACGGACTTTTGGCCGGGGTGGTTGGAGGGGTACACCGCTAGGTAATTGATTGCTAGGTGCAACTGTGCGGGGTGCACTATAGCCAAATTCTTCTTCTGCGTCTCTTTCCCAAGGGGCTTTACCAATACCTAGCCGTTCTAAAACGCCTACGGTTAGCTGGTTTACTCTTTCTTCAGCACCTTCAAATACAATTAACCGACTTGGCCCAGTGCTGACAACTTCATCTATGGATAGTTCGTAGGTACTCAAAAACTGGTCAGGAATTTGGGGTAAACCCAAGGAGGCAATGACGATGGAGTATATTTTCCCCGTTTCGCCATTAAATTTAAAGCCTCTGACCTTGCCTAGGACTTCACCTGTTTCGGTGATGACTTCCCAGTTGATGAGGTTGCTGAGAATCTCTACTTCCACATCTTCGATGACATCCTCGTTATCCACTAAGATGACATCACCTATTTGGTTGATGGTGTTGAGATACATATTGCGAGGCAGACTAGATATGGAGATGAGGCTATCCCGTAAACTAAGTGCCACAACTTCTCTTTGATCAACATCCACCCAGACTTGACTCACGATACCTAACCGCTTGCCGTTGTCGCGGGTAATTACCTGAGTGTTTAATATATCGGAACGTCTAATTACTTGTTCTGAGGTCATTCTATAGGTCGTCCTGTTCTCTTAGCGTGCCGTAGGCAATCTCGAATCCGGTTTATGTATATGTCTATTTTTAACAGAAATTTGTCGGTTGTTAGTGGTCGGTTGTTAGAGTGGTAAACTTCTTCCCTGTTAACTGTCACCTGACTTAATACCCAAAACTGTCCGCACTTCTGGCTTGAGTTAGGCCAATTGCACGCTGTGGTGATTCTATCACCATATGGGATAAACTCACAACTATAAACTGGGCTTACCCCGCCTGTTGTTTGATCATTCTAGCTAATCGTTCTACTTTATCTAACCTTTTTGGGACATAAATAATTTTCTTAGTATCAGGTAGGGGAACAGAGGACGCACTACAGAGTGCTTCCCTATCCCACTAGCATGATTTTAACTTTCTCTTGAGAAGTTACTCGAAAAAAATTGTTTTTGTGCAATTAAAATCATTTTGACCCCTAAATCTTGTGACCCGTGATAAAGGACTTTGAAATTCTTATTCCCCCAGAATTGGGGGTTAGGGCGCGAGGGCATTAAAACCCTAGATAGCGACTTAATTAGACTGTACACCGTAGCTATGATGATGAAATTTTCCTTCTACTCACAGCTTCTACATCCTTTCTAAAACCTTAATTCCCAATAAAGATAATCCCAATTTGAGAGTTTTTGCAGTTAAATCACATAACATTAACCGTGAAGTTTTAGCAGGTTCTTCAGATTTAAGAACAGGGCAATTTTCATAGAATTTGTTAAATTTATCGCTGAGTTGATACAAATAATCACACAAACGACTTGGTAATAAATCCCGTTCTACTTCCTTAATTACCTCATCAAGTTGTAAAAGATGTTTTGCTAAAGTTAATTCTGCATCTTCTTTGAGTAAGATTTTGGAATTTGTCCCTAAATTACTAAAGTCAATATTCCCTTGACGACTAATACCTTGAATCCTTACATAAGCATAGAGAAGGTAAGGGGCTGTATTGCCTTTGAGAGATAACATTTTGTCATAACTAAAGACATAATTACTGGTACGATTTTGGCTTAAATCGGCATATTTAACTGCACTAATTCCTACCACTTCGGCAACATTTTGAATAAATTCTTCTGTTTCTACCCTGCCATCTTCTTGTAATCTCTTTTCTATGTCTGTGCGGGCGCGGTTAATCGCCTCATCTAATAAATCCCGTAACCGTACAGTATCACCAGAACGAGTTTTGAATTTTTTCCCATTTTCACCTAATACTAACCCAAAAGGAACATGAACTAATTCCACATCTTCAGGTATCCAATTTGCTTTTCTTGCTACTTGAAAAAATTGGGTAAAGTGATTAGATTGTCCTTCATCAGTAACATAAACAATGCGTTTGGCTTCATCTTTTTGAATCCGATAACGTAAGGCTGCTAAATCGGTGGTTGCGTAGTTATAACCACCATCTGATTTTTGCACAATTAAAGGTAAAGGATTACCTTCTCTATTGGTAAAACCATCTAAAAAAACACATTTCGCGCCTTGATTTTCTTCTAATAATCCCGTGGTTGCTAAATCTTCTACAACTTTTGGTAATAAGGGATTATAAAAAGATTCACCTCTTTCTATTAATTCAACATTTAATAAATCATAAATGATTTGAAATTCTTGTCGAGATTGTTCACATAACAATTTCCAAGCATGAAGAGTATCTTCCGCACCCGCTTGTAATCTCACAACTTCTTGACGGGAATTTTCTTGAAAAACCGCATCTTCATCAAATCGCTTTTTAGCTTGACGATAAAAACTCACTAAATCGCCAATATTTAAAGCATTGGCGGTAGTAAGTGCATCTGGATAAACTTCCCGCAAATAGGTAATTAACATCCCAAATTGTGTACCCCAATCCCCAACATGATTTAACCGCAAAACATCATGACCACAAAATTCTAAAATCCGGGCAATGGAATCACCAATAATGGTAGAACGTAAATGTCCGACGTGCATTTCTTTAGCAATATTCGGACTAGAAAAATCAACAATTTGCTTTTGGGGATTTTTTGCTGTGGGTATTCCTAATCTATCATCTGCTTGAATGGCGTTCAGTTGTGCTTCTAGGTAAGATGTTTGTAATTTGAGGTTAATAAAACCAGGTCCCGCGATTTCTGGAGGTTCACAAATATCACATACATCTAGTTTATTAACAATTTCCGTAGCGATGATTCTCGGTTGCTTTCCTAATTTTTTAGTCAGAGATAAAGCCACATTAGCTTGATAATCACCAAATTTAGGATTACTAGCAGCAACCAAAATTGGATCTGTATTGGTATAATCTGTACCAAAAGCAGCTACTAAAGCCTTGGTCAATTTGAGTTTTAGTTGTTCTTGTGTAGCGTTCATTATGTAAATTGTATCTGGATCTGTTGTTTAATGATGTTATGTTTGATCATTGGAGATGTCATTGGTAAACCAGTTTTCATCTAGGACTATCTAACTTGGTTAATTATAACATTGAAGAGATAATTTATATAAAAATCATATTTTATTTTTCCAATATTACCCAGAGTGGGCAATATACGCTACAATAATTTTAACTCTGTTCCCTGCTGCAATCCTATTTATGAACAACAATATCCCCCACTTCCGTAAGAAGTCGGGGATCTGAATCTTGGAATATTCAGAAATCAAATAGGATGTTTATAGTTCGTAGTGAGGGATTTATCCCTCAACACAAGGATGATTAGGACAGGACTAAAGTCCTGGCTACAGGTTTTAATTTATTTGTACTTTCTAAAAATTATCCAAAAATTCACGATTTAAACTACCTGATAATTGAAGGATGATCAGGACTAAAGTCCTGACTACAAACTTTAATTTATTTGCACCTAGCAAGGAATTTCACTTCTGAGAATTATTGAAAAAATTCAGGACTTAAACTACCTGATAATTAAACCTTTTACGAATAGCTGTGAGGGATTTATCCCTCAAATTCGTAGTGAGGGATTTATCCCTCAACACAAGGATGATTAGGACAGGACTAAAGTCCTGATTACAGGTTTTAATTTATTTGTACTTTCTAAAAATTATCCAAAAATTCACTATTTAAACTACCTGATAATTGAAGGATAATCAGGACTTAATTTATTTGCTATAAGTAGAACGGACTGAATAATTCAAAGTTTGTAGTGAGGAATTTATTCCTCATTTGAAGACTCAAGTCCTCACTACCAAAGCAGCTCATTTTTTTACATTACTTAATCTACTTTGATTTATTCTCATCTACTTACTTATAACGGTTGTGTTTATTTATTTTCTCGTTTTTCTTGCAGTTTTAGCATCATTTCTGCATGAATCTCACGAGTAATAGGATAGAAGTAAACTAAAACCAAACCTGCAATTAAACAAACAGTCGGTATGGGTCCAACAGCGATGCGAATGGCTAAAAGTGCTGATTCAGGTTGTATGGGTAAAGAACTTTGTCCAACTACAGCTTCTTTAAAACCATAAGCTTGTAAAGTATTACCGACTAAAAATAGCCCAAAAGCTAAACCAAATTTTTGTAATAACACCATGAAACCATAGAAAATACCTTCGCGGCGTTGTCCTGTTTGCAATTCATCTAATTCAATCACATCGGGTATCATTGACCAAGGAATTAGATAAGCTGTGGAAACTCCCACACCTGCCATAATAGCCATGACATACATTAATCCAACCTGATTTGGTTGCAGGAAAAATAATCCAGCAGCAGCAATAATCCATGAACTCATGCCAAGAAAATAAACGAGTTTTTTACCAATTTTTTGACTTAAATAACTCCAAATAAATAACATTAATAAAGCTGTTCCTTGGACTGCAATCATCACTGTGGGGACATCTCCTTCTTTAAGTCCCATACAATTAACCACAAAATAGGGAATAATACTGGCGGTGATTTGCACACCTAACCAAGAAAAAAGATATATGGCAATGACAAAGAGAAAAGGTTTATTACTAAAGACAATTTTTAGCTGTTCTAGAAAGGGAATTTCTGCTTCCTGTGGTGAAGAAATCCGTTTCGCTTCAAAAGCCAAAATGCGATCGCGCACACCATAAACGCACCAATACAAAGATAAAACCGAAATCACGGTACAAACTGCGGCTAAAACTAAATATTGTTGTTGACGACTCTCAATTTATGAAAAAACTATTTTTGATAAAATTAATGATAAAATACTCCCACCAATGGAAAAGGTGAAGCGAAAACTATTCAAACTAGTCCGTTCATCATAATCCTGAGTTAATTCAGGAGTCATCGCTGTATAAGGTAAATTAACAACAGTATAAAATACCTGAGACACAATTCCAATTACCACATAATACCAAAATAATAACCAAATATTACTACTTTTATCCGCACTAAATTGAGGTACAGTCCACTGCAAGAAAAAGAACAAACCAAAGGGAATTGCTCCATAAAATAACCAAGGTAGACGACGACCCCAGCGACGGGATTGGGTTTTATCTGTTAGCATTCCCACCATGGGATCATTAATGCCATCCCAAATTTTACCAATCATCAAAATACTACCTGCTAAACCTGCCGGAATTCCTGCTACATTAGTAAAGAAAACCAACAGGTAAAATACAGCAATATTCCCAGTAATTGCTGGACCTAAATCTCCCGCTCCATAAGCTAGTTTAGTTTTAAAATCTAATTTTTCGTTTGTCAGGGATTTGTGTAAATTCTGATTCTGAGAATTATCTTTGACCATAAATCACGCCTATATTAAAATGAGAGACTCATTGGTATAGCAATAGTATTTGAATTTTGAGAAAATATCAGTATTTGTAGGGTGTGTTAGGTAAGGCCGTAACCTACCATTAATCAAGTTTAGGATGCGTTACGCTGTCGTTAACGTACCTTACGTATCTATTTTTAACCATAAATTACATCCATGTTAGTTGATAATTGATAATTAGTAACACACTTTTTAGTCCTATGTCAGACCTTTACATTTCTTGGTCAGAGTATCACCACAAAATTGAACAATTGGCCGTAAATATCCATCAATCAGGCTGGCAATTTAACCAAATTGTCTGTTTAGCAAGGGGTGGACTACGAGTAGGGGATATTCTTTCTCGGATCTATAATCAACCTTTAGCAATTCTATCTACATCATCCTACAGTGACGCAGGTAAGCAAGACAGAAATAATTTAATTGTTTCCCATCATTTAACTATGACTAGGGAAAATTTAGGTTCACGGATTCTGCTAGTAGATGATTTAGTAGACTCTGGTATCACCATTCAAAAAACAATTCCTTGGTTACACTCCTATAGTCAAGTTCCTATAGAAGAAATTCGCACTGCTGTAATTTGGTATAAAGCTTGTTCAGGTATTATTCCTAATTATTACGTTGATTATCTTCCCCATAATCCTTGGATTCATCAACCTTTTGAACATTATGAACTTATGAATCCTGGGGAATTGGCAGAAAAGTAGCAAGTCTAATTTATTAATATCTGTAACTTAATTGTAAAGCGATCGCTCTATTTCTGTACTCTGTTCTTGATCTAATTCTGGTAAATTTTTACCCAAAATCAGAACAGAAACCATCATTAACATCATCATCAACCCTGTAGAAAAAGCTAAATTACCCTTCACTATTTGGGCAAGTTTAGGTAAAGCTGGCGGACCAGATGCTAATGCCATAATGATCAAACCATCTTTCACAGGTTCACTAACAGGTATTACTTG
>JBJTTJ010000066.1:0-6934 GCA_046080125.1 Cuspidothrix sp. | reverse complement strand
AATTTTTCTAAAGAATCAGTTTTAGAACGTAGTTCTAGAACAAAATCAGGACAAATAGGTGCAAAAGTTTCTTTTTGTTCTAAACTGAGAGTATCCCATTTTTCTTGTTTTACCCAAGCTGCATCAGGAGAGCGATCGCTACCATTAGGAAGATGAAAACCTGTGGAAGAATCAAACGCTTCTCCCAATTTAGTTTGACGATTCCAAAACCATAATTGTCCAGCAATATCAAAATTTCTTTTTCCAGTATAACTTCCAGTAGGAGGCATAATAATTAATTCTCCCGTAGCATTTCTTTCTAATTGTAAATCTCTGTTAGCAAGTGCTAAATCTAAAAACTGTTCATGGGAAATTTTCAATGTTATTGTAGTAGGAATATTGACCATAATTGTTGGATCAATATTAGTTTGTACATCAGTTTGTATCATCATTCCCTCCTAATTAATTTTCATTAATCCCAATTAATCTTACATTTAGGCGATCGCTCACAAATCCCCAAACTATATTATACCATTTAAAATGTCATCTACATATAATAAATCTCATCAATTAAAATTCGTGCTAGAAATATTAAAAATACTAGCAGAACAACCATTGAAAAAATCAGAGTTAATGATAAAATTGGGCGATCGCGGTTTTGAAGCTGGTGATTTAGAACAAAAAATTACCCGTACCATCAGCAAATTAAGAGACTGCGGTTTTCAAATCACCTCAGCACCTAACTGTCCCTATACATTACTTATATCAACATTTCCGATCATTCTCTCACAAGAACAAAAAGAAGCATTAGTAATAGCTTCAGAATTATTAGCAAATCTAGGTTTTACAACCGAAGCAGGACATATTTATCAAATAGCAAACTTACATCAACAACCCAAATCTTTCATTACCACAGACTTTCATCCACCAACAAATTATAGTCAAGAAAAAATTAATCAAATTATAGAACAATTGCAAGACAGACTAAAACGAAAACGCCGTTTTGTGACTTGGTATCGTAATAGTAAAGGTGAAGAAAAATGGTGGGATTTAGATAAATCAGAACTAAGATTACATAATGGTGTACTTTATGTATTTGCTTTAATTCCTACCTTTCGTAGCAGAAATATTGACATTACACCAAATGCTGAACAAAATGTACTTATTAGAGTAGATCGTATTACCAGAATTGGTGCAGCATCCGAAACACCTTGGATTTATAGTAAATTTCCTACTTTAGATATTACCTACCGTCTCATGGGAGATTTAGCAAAATATAAACCTCGTAGAACCCATGAACATATCATTTCTCCACCAGAAATTACAGAATATGTGGATATTTTAACCCAAGAAGATTGTATATTTTGGTTTCGTCAAAGAATATTACAATATGGTGGTAGTGCTAGGGTTTTAAGTCCTGATTGGGTGGTAAAAGACGTGCAGGAAACCTTAAAAAAAGCTTATGATAATTACTGTGTTGAATTTCAGTAAAGCGAGAAGAGAATTGGTTTCTGGGGTGAAAGAATAAAAAACATCTGCCAAAAACATCTGCGTTTGATTCAAAATTATTATCAGAAATAGAACCCCATCCGAGAAATCAAAAATTAAAATTATTTGTATCTCCTAAAAGGACGAGGCTTTAGATCCAATTTTTTGGTAAGTTTGAGTCAGATCATATTCTATTTGTTCCAGTGCAAATTGCCAAATTTGATATCCTGCTGGAGATAAATGTAATCCGTCTGTAGTTAATTCGGGACGTAAATTACCATTAATATCCGTAAACCAATTGTGAATATTAACAAAATTAACTCCTTGCCTTTTAGCAATGATGGCAAGTTGGTCATTAATATGACGAATACGAGTATTAGAGATTTTTTGGGAACGCACAGGTAAAATAGATTGGACAATAATCTGGCTATTGGGATGAGCTTGACGTAAGTTACGAATAATGCTATGAGAATTTACCAGAATTGATTGGTTAGTAGCACCTTTACGTAAATCATTAATGCCAATCATCACATAAATCACATCTGGTCTAGTTGCCGAAAATGCTGACAATCTTTTTAATAGACCCTGGGAAGTATCCCCAGATATACCTTGATTTAACCATAATTTACCAACAGGTAGTTTTTCTTTAGGAAACCACAAACTCAAAGAATCACCAACCAAGATACTCAAACGATTTACACCTTGACCTTTACTAATAGCTTTAGCTTCCATAGCTAACAAGCTTTTCCAATCTTGATAAGTTGGTTGATGTGTTTTATTTGACTCCCAGGATGATTCTAAATTTTCTTCATTATCTGTCCGGGTATAAATTTGGCCACTTCTGAGGAATGCTAATCTTTGATAATAGAGTTGACTACCAGAAATAGGTAACTTAGTTTTACTGTTAGTAGGTTGGGAATTGAAGTTAAATGATGATTTAACAGTTGATAAGTGTTGCTGTCTAAATTCTGACCATAAAATACCTGGATTGGGGATATTTTTGGTAATGACTGATAATTGTTGTTCTGGAAATTCACTAAACTGTGGTAATGAGTTATCAACTTTAGCAAAACTTTTTCCTTTTCCTACTGATTTTTGAGTATCGTTCGTAAATTCAGGTACAGCAACTTGCCAATGGGATATCTTTTCACTTTCATCAGATTGGAAACTCTTTGCTAAATCTACCAAGGGTAAGGATAGAGAATTGTCTGGGAGATTAACTATCCGTGGCAGTGTTGATGTTGGTACTACCAATCCTGCTAATAAACTGGCGGCCAATAGATAGGGTTCACTCATCGTTGTTTTATTCCTTGTGCGTATTCACTACTATTTCTTATGACGGGGTTAACTCAGTAAATTCAGGACAATTTCCCTGCTACGACTAATTTAACTGCTATTAATTGCACTTTTATCTTAGCAAACAAGCTTTTGTGTTTTCAATCAAGAAAGATTGGATTTATATTAACTTTTCTAACAACACTTTATAAAATTTAACATTGTTAACAAGTCTAACCGTATCCGATGGGTTTGCATACAGGGAACTAGTCTATGGTTATGATTAATAGACCCTATTTATTCTCGATGTCAATTTTGAAACCATTGATAAATAAGCTTTATAGACTTTTATCTATTCAGGTATTACCTTTGTTTTTTAAATTCGTATACATTTTTGATCATCTCATTTTCCGATCTACTACTTTTGATAGATGACAATTGCATACTATTTGTGATTGAAGCTATAAGAAAATCTGATAACTCCTTAAATCAGTATCAATATTTGATTTAAAAAAATATAAAAAACACTTATTTTATAAGGATTAGAGCCGTAAACTATCATACGTTTATTCATACCTACTTAGAAAATCAAGATAAAAAGATGTAGTAAATTATTTTTAGTATTTATATTTAAACTTTTAACTACATAGCTGTAGACGGCAAAATAAGTAAATCCTCAAAATGCTTGCCATAACTAAGCTATACTCGTCGTCAGAAAGTTAAATTTGCAGAATTAGTAAATCTGTTTGCTATCTACAGTTTGGATTAGACATATAAACATTTATCGAAATCAAAACAGATCAATTCTGGGGATGTAGAATAACTTCGCAAAAAGTGCTAGGATTTATCCGAAGTTATTAATGTTCCCTTTAATTCTGTGGCTAGAGCTAGTACAGCAATCGGTGTAAGTCCCATCATCAAGGAGATTGTGCAAAAACAGGCACATTCAACTCGCTTAACCTTAAAAGAGGTTATTCTCATGGGAATGTTGGCAATTGATAAGTTAGATGATCAAAATTGTCAAGAGTTAGCGGATCAAGTTCATCAAATGCAGGTTAATGGTGAAATCTAAATCTGCCGGCAAGAGTCTAAAATGCTAAGTCTCACGCCTCCAGTTCACAAGCTGAAATTATTGATAAAGATTGTAGTGTGATTTCTCACATCTCTACTTTTCATGATAATCAAAGCAATGTACCATTAAATCACGTTGATGCGGTTCAGAACATAGCCAGTGGTATTACAACTTAGGTTGTAGTATCTACAACTCCTGTCTGGGACTAAAATTTAATCAAAAACACAGACAAAACTCTGAAATGAAGACTACTGGATCTGCCACTCTATGACACAGAGGTTATAGAGATTAAGGAAAACATTTTTATGTTTTTTCCTGGCAGTTTCCAGTACATTCAGTAGAATTGTCATCCGGTTTTCCTGATGGATAAAATCGGAAAAATACTAAAAATTCTGTTCCGAAGAGGCGGTAATTAATGAATTGCCTCCATCCTTCGTGGAGTTGTTAAAAATAATCCCCCAAACCCTTTCATGGTAAGGGAATGGGGGAATTTTTATTTGCAGCAAAAAGTGAATTAACCATCTTAGTTAACACCGAAATTGTGTTCCAATTAAGTTTCCAAAAAAAGACTACCACCATCATTGCTTGGTTTTCGCGTCGGCAATAGTCTTAATTCAATACTTGATATCGCAGGATTATATATCAAGTATCAAGTGGGCGATTTTTTTAACTCACTTATGTCAATGCTTGTCAACATAAGTATAGTTTTGTCTATAAAATAGTCAGCTTAGGACTAGCTCTTTTTTTGCCTCACATATTTATAGTACCAAAAATTCTGTAACTTACAATACTGAATCAAGTTTTTGTTACAAAAATTTATAAATGAGGCGATCGCTGTTGCGGAAAATTAATAAAATCAAAGGCTGTAATCATTCCCTAGCAAGATGTTTAAGCCTTTAATTTGATAAATGCCTCTGAACATTTTGATCAGCAGAAAATGAGTATTTATGCTAGGTTCAGTGGGAAAACTGGCAATTGAGAACAGACAATAACAGACAATTTAGGTTCTGTTTAAATTCTGTCTACTTGTTGCCATCAACCTACCTCCATGAGAAAAAAGACTTTATTTTTCACATTTCTTTACATAAAATAATTAAAGTCCACAAAACTTAATGGATTATTTATGTATAAAAACTTGACAAAGCTAACTTATGAGAGTCTGCAACATAGCAAAAACTACTTTAGCTTGGGTCATAAACTCCTAAGTACACAATTAAAAAATGTAGTTTACCCCACAGTAGGACGGGTGAAACCAGCATCTCCAGAGGCGATCGCCAAATTACAAAACAGGTTAAACCAGCTACTAGAAGCAGATTGGCAAGATAGCCAAAAAGGGATATATCCTGAAAGTGTGTTATTTGATCATCAGTGGGCAGACTTTTTTGTTAACTATCCACTGCTTTGGCTAGATTTACCCCAGGTATGGGAACGCATCACACAAGGTAGATATCAAGATTTCTCTTCAACAACAGATCAAGAAGGATACCCTAGTTATTATTTGCAAAACTTCCATCACCAAACCGATGGTTATTTAAGCGAATCCTCTGCCAACTTATATGATTTACAGGTAGAGCTTCTTTTTGGTGGTGCAGCTGATCCGATGAGACGACGTATTTTAGCACCCCTGAAACGTGGACTGCAAAAATTTCAGGGAATTTCTCAAAAACAAATCCGCATTTTAGATGTAGCTTGCGGCACGGGGCGAACTCTGAAGTTGATGAGATCAGCTATGCCTGAAGCATCTTTATTCGGTACAGATTTATCACCAGCTTATCTGCGGAAGGCTAATCAAATCTTATCTGAAAATCCCGGCGAATTGCCTCAGCTTTTGCAAGCAAATGCCGAAGAATTACCTTATCTAGATAATTATTTCCATGCTGTAACGTCTGTTTTCCTTTGCCATGAGTTACCAGCAGCAGTGCGTCAAACAGTGATTGAGCAATGTTTTCGAGTCACCCAACCAGGAGGAGTTTTTATTATCTGTGATTCAATTCAAATGAGTGATTCACCAGAATTTGCTGAGATGATGAATGGTTTTTCAAAAATGTTCCATGAACCATACTACACACATTACACTACTGATGATTTAGTAGAACGGTTAGAGAAAGCCGGTTTTGAGAATATAGAGATACAAATTCACTTTTTAAGCAAATATTTTATTGCTTATAAACCAGCTTAAAGCAAAGCCGAAATACTCATTTTGTTCAGGATAATATTAGGAAAATAACTGCTAACAGTCCATCACACCAATTTGGAATTTGAGATTTTGAATTAATAGTAGAGGCAGAGTCACAAATCGTATTCACTACTCTTAATAGATGTGTGAACCTGCCTCTAAACTAATCGGCTCTTCCATGAATTTCCAACAATACTCAATATTCCAACTGGCTTGGTATCACACCAAATTTGACGGGTTCATCACAGCAAGAACAATCCTATTTTCACCGTGGTTTTCTCCCTTGCCTCTTCAACTTGTAGATACTATAAGGAACACAGAAGCGGTTGAAAAAGGGCGGATGAGTACCTATATGATGCACTAAGTCCGAATCTACGCCAGGTTTACCACAATTACCGGATGTTTTTAGGAAATACTCAACTGTTGATTATTTGTGCATTTGTGTAGTGCTGTAACTGTTTAAGTCTCTGCCAGAGAAGATAAAATCTGGAACGATGACTGAGTTATGTAGTGCTGTAACTGTTTATATCTCTGTCAAAGAAAATAAAATCTGGAACTTTGGATGAGCGATGTAGTGCTTTAACTGTCTATGTCTTTGTTCTATCACTTGTGTCAAGAACGATAAACACCCAGTCATTCCCTAACTTGATTGCTTTGCTGATAACGAATTCTCCTACAAGCAGTCTGAAGCTATGAGGGTTAAACAAAGGAATGGATATTGCTAAAAAATTCCATTGACTCTTTGCGTCCACTACCGCGATTGGGTGCTGGCGGTTCTGGTTGGTTGGGACCGGGTTTAGAATTGTCCGCAAATAGCTTTTCTGAACCAAAATTAGCAATCAGCAAACAGGAAAGGCTAGTGAACTTTGCTTCGTAATTAAAAGCTAAGGAGCCGAATACCAGACTCGATACTAAAAGTGAAATGGCAGCACGCATAGTAGATG
>JBJTTJ010000065.1:0-32735 GCA_046080125.1 Cuspidothrix sp. | reverse complement strand
CTGGTAAAGCAGCAGCTATTCAAGCTAGAGATATCGCTAAAAATGCTGGAGTTAAAACCACCATGTCCTTATCGGATTACAACATGGTAAAATTTTTCAAAGATGGTTTATTAGATATGATCGGACCTGGTTTAGACTTTATTTTTGCTAACGAAAGTGAAGCGTTAGGTTTAGCAGAAACAGAAGATTTTCAGGTAGCTGTAGATAAACTGAAAATTCTCAGCCAGAAATTTGCTATTACTCGTGGTTCTAAAGGTTCTATAGTCTTTGATGGGGAAAAATTAATTGAAATTTCCGCACCTCAAGTTCATGCTGTGGATACAGTGGGTGCAGGTGATATGTATGCAGGAGCTTTTCTTTATGGTATTACCCACGGTATGAGTTATGAAGCAGCAGGAAAATTAGCATCTACCGCAGCTTCTCAAGTAGTTACAACCTACGGACCAAGATTAAAAGTTGAGGATTTACAAGCGTTGCTAACTGTTTAATGGTTAATTGCTCCCTTCCCACTCAAAGATTACCTATAAAGATTACCTATATTTCGTCCCTGAAGGGATAAGTTATGAAAATTATAGGTAATTTAACAGTGGGATAGGAGTATTATTTAGCTAACTGCTGACTGCTGACTGCTGACTGCTGAATACTAATTTTAACCACCTGCAATAGCAGGAACAATACTCACTTCATCACCATCTTTTAAGGGTGTTGCTGTTCCACCTAAAAAGCGGATGTCTTCGCTATTAACGTATAAGTTTAAGAAGCGATTTGGTTGTCCTTCTGCATTGCATAAACGCGACTTAATACCTGGACAAACTTGCTCTAAAGAATCAAATAATTCAGCAATGTTGGTACCACTGCATTCTAAGACAGCTTGATTATTTGTAAATTTTTGCAGCGCAGTGGGAACTAGAACTGTTACGGCCATAGTCTAAAGATTAGTTTTTAGTTTTCAAGTGAGAGTTGGTAGGGGGTTAGCATTGCTCAACCCCTAAAGTCAGTGGTTAATTGTAATTTACCAATGACATTAACTAAACAAGAACTTGTTGCCATTCTAGGCGATCAAGAGTGCGGGATCTTTCTAACGCCCGTTCAAAACTATCAAGTTTGGCATCAATAGTCAAAGGTTCACCAATATAACCTTGTACCGCTTCTTGGGTTTTCAAACCGTTGCCAGTGATGTACACAACTGTAGTTTCATCTGGATCAATTTTACCAGCTTCTACTAATTTTTTCAGCACGGCGATGGTTGTACCACCTGCGGTTTCGGTGAATATACCTTCGGTTTCTGCTAACAGTTTGATACCTTCGATAATTTCTGCATCATTTACTGATTCAATATTACCGCCTGTTTTTTGGGCGATTTCTACAGCATACACCCCATCTGCTGGGTTGCCAATGGCAATGGATTTAGCAATTGTATTCGGTTTTACTGGTTGAATAAAGTCTCTTCCTTCTTTGAAGGCTGTAGCAATGGGAGAACAGCCTTCTGCTTGTGCGCCACTAAAGCGAACTTTTTTACCTTCGACTAAACCAACTTCGGTAAATTCTTGGAAACCTTTATAAATCTTGGTGAACAATGAACCAGAAGCTAAAGGTGCAACTAGATGATCTGGTAGTTCCCAACCGAGTTGTTCTGCAACTTCAAAACCTAATGTTTTAGAACCTTCGGAATAATAAGGACGAAGATTAATATTGACAAATCCCCAACCGTGTGTATTGGCAACTTCTGAACAAAGGCGGTTTACTTGATCGTAGTTGCCTTTGACTGCCATTAAGGTGGGACTGTAAATTAAACTACCTAATACCTTACCAGCTTCTAAGTCAGAAGGAATGAATACACAGCAATCTAAACCAGCATAGGCAGCGATCGCAGCGGTAGAATTTGCCAAGTTGCCGGTACTAGCACAGGAAACAGTTGTAAAACCTAATTCTCTTGCTCTGCTCAGTGCCACAGACACCACCCGATCCTTAAAGCTGAGGGTGGGCATATTTACGGCATCATTTTTAATATAAAGTTTATTTAGACCCAGGCGACGGGCAAGACGATGAGAACGCAATAAGGGAGTCATCCCTGTTCCCACATCTATATAGTTGTCGGTAGCAACGGGTAAAAATTGACGATAACGCCAAATTGAATTAGGACCAGCTTCAATAGTTTCTCGACTGACAGACTGACGCAAAACATCATAGTCATATTTAACTTCCAATGGACCGAAGCACAACTCACAAACATGAGTAGCTTGGAGTTCGTATTCTGCACCACATTCTTTACACTTGAGTGCTTTCAATATGGAAGTGTTGGCTTTGTTTAAGTTTGCGATGGACTGAGTCATAAACTAGCTTTCCCCGTATATCCGTCAACTGTGAAAAAAATACTAACACGAGGCAAAATACTCGTCAAACATACCCGACTATTTTTATCGGGATTGACACTCCTTGAGACAATGACAGTAAAATAACCAAAATGTGTTAAGAAAAGTAAAATCACTTAAAACTTGTTCACTCTTGTCTTTTGCCTTACTATAAAGACTATTTTTAAGTCCAACCCACTTAACTGGCTTCTAAATTTATAAAAACTCCAGCTATAGCTTTTGATAACTTACCATTTGCCAACATCCCTGATACATTCAAAAAATTACCATAAGTTTTAAAAAACCGATCTAGAACCTTGAAATTCTGCGATAAATCATAGATAATACAATGTAACAACCAAATAAACTTTAGCACTCACAAGGGTTGAGTGCTAAAATCTCACCCCATATTGAAACTGATGTAGTATGGAAAAATCCCACTTTTTCAGATGTAGTTAACGGATTTTTTCTTCATAGACATAGGAGTGAAAATTACGGTAGGGACAATTCATGAATTTTCCCTACAAGAGTTTGGTGGTTACGCATATTTAATTTTGAAAAGATGTCTAATAGTTTTTCACCCTAAACAGAAGATGAATTAATGAGGAGGACTAGAATGATTAAATACAGTTTCAATTTAATAGGTGTATCTCCTATTTTACATTTTTTTAATCACCAACAACAGAGTTTAGTAAAACCAGGACACCAGGGTATAGAATATCTAGGAACTCACATTTGTACCTTAGATGCGTTTTTAGCATCTGTAGAACCACTAGGGGTAAAATGGGGTTGGAACTTAGATAAAGTAGTAGATACAGTAATTGAATTTTGGTTAAATAATGCTGAGAGTATTGACTATTGGAAATCTCGCTTACAAGATGCCGGACATGATAGCCTACTTGTAGCTAGAGTCGCAGATATGAAATCTTTATCAGGGGAATTTGAATCACTATTGAGGAAAAACTTGTAACCCTAACTCTCATTCTCTAAAATTTTCAGAACCTTCAAATACAAGTTCTCTACTTTCTGTGCTGCTACCTCACTACTAGCAGCATAATGATCTAACCCAGGAGAACCATTTACTTCAATCAAAGTATAATCTACCATAGGACTGGTTATATCATCGGTGAGAATATCCACCCCTGCTAATCTCAGTCCTATATCTTTGGTAATATTAATTGCTAATTTTTTAAAATCAGGATGAATGTTTTCAGAAAAATCTACCGCTTCACCACCACTAGATAAATTCGCACTATCCAACAAATAAACAATGTCATTTGCAGGAATGACACTATCCAAATTGAGATTTTGGGTTTGTAATTTTTGAGAAATCCGAAAATCCTCGAATTTGATAATATTTTTTCTGCCCATATTCGTAAATCTTTCTTGTTTTTGCTGTAGCAATTCTAAAATATTAGACTTACCATCACCTACAACAAATAGAGGTATTCTTTGATAAGCAGCAATAATTTCATTATCTAAGACCAGGATTCTATAGTCATTACCACTATAAAATTTTTCTACAATCAAACCCGATTTGATCTGGAATATTTTCTTAGCTACATGATAATATTCCTCTTGATTATATACCTTGGTGACTAATACCCCTTGACTAAGATTCAAAGGTTTAACGATTACAGGAAAGCCTAGTTTTTGGGCATAATCCAATCCATCATCAATATTTCTGGGATGAGCTAATTTAGCACATAAATGATCATTAAAAAAAGTCTTTCCCTCTGTGACTCTATATCCAAACTGCCTGAGAAAAAAATTACTATATGCCTTATCTTTAGCCAGCTCTGCGGAAGCAAAACCATTAATATTCAATTTAGCATAGCTAAAAACTGACCTCTTACCATTTTTAAATGTAATATGACCAACTAATTCATATTCTGGTTCGACTAAAACTACAGCACCTATTTGCAATGCTAATTTTTGGATGATAGACGTGATTGCCATTGTTATTTTCCCAGATTATCTACAAATCAGCCTGAAAATGGATTGCAAAAGTCGTAAATGTTTCTAACTCCAAAACTTCAAATCATTGAGATTAGATACAGATGATACCATATCCTCTGATGTTTGATGTAAGTTTAAACACTGAATCACTTAGTAAGCATTGGTTAGCATCTAATCAAACTGAAAATTATCAGTAGATAAGTTGTTGCACCACACCTTGACAATTCTGAAAATATGTAATAACAAGGTGGCATTAATAAAAGACGCTAGTACATCTTTGTTTCAGAGACATACTAACGCCCTTCACTCAAGTTCATACGCATAAAATAATCATGCCACAAAATACGGATTACAAAAATAGCAATTCAGAAAATCAAGCTATTGCCTACAGAAAAAGGTTGAATGGTTGGGCTATAGCTCGAATTGTTGCCGAACAGGAAAAGGTCATTGTTGCCCGGTTTCGCAGTCGTTCCGATGCAGAAGGTTATATTCAACACATCCGTCAGTTAATTCCTGATGGTGTATTTGAGCTTTTCTTTGATTGTCAGCGAGAAGAAGTTGTCATGTAAACTGACAAGACGCAAGTAGTTTATTCTTATTATCTCCTGTGCCAATTGCCAGATTACACAGCAGCAAAGCCTTGGTACTGGGTTCTCGTCCCCGGAAGGTTATCCTATCTGATTTGTGAGTGCCACAGGAGCCCGAGTCCCGACTTCTCTAAGGAGTTGGGGCTCTTATTGTCCATAACTCACTTAGGATTGCTATATTGTGACTGTAGAGGTCTGATTTTACTAGGGGGCATAAGTGGTTATGAAATTTTTACTTTCTGTATTGCTTACACCTGCTATTCTGTTATTCAGTTCTAGTCATGCATTAGCAGAAATTAAAACTAAAACCATTGAGTATAATCAAGGTAATGTTGTACTAGAAGGATATCTTGCATACAATGATGCAATTAAAGTTAAACGTCCTGGTGTATTAGTGGTTCATGAATGGAATGGTTTACAGTCCTATGCCAAAAAACGTACTGAACAATTAGCTGAGTTAGGATATGTTGCTTTTGCCGCAGATATCTATGGCAAAGGAATTAGACCAAAAAACCCGGAACAATCGAGTAAACAGGCAACTATTTATCTCCAAGACCGGAAATTACTCCGTGAACGAGCTCAAGCTGCCCTACAAATTTTACAACAGCATTCCTTAACAGAGTCAAAACACATTGCTGCCATTGGTTACTGTTTTGGTGGGAGTACGGTCTTAGAACTAGCCCGAAGCGGTGCTAATATTAGTGGTGTAGTCAGTTTCCATGGTAGTCTGGACACACCTAATCCTAAAGATGCTAAAAATATTAAAGCTAAGGTGTTAGTATTACATGGTGCTAATGATCCCTATGTCCCAGAGGAACAAGTACAAGGTTTTGCTAGAGAAATGCGTCTGGGAAATGTAGACTGGCAATTAATATCCTATGGGGGTGCGCTTCATTCTTTTACCAACCCAGAAGCCAAAAATAATCCTCAAGGTGCTCTCTATAATCCAATCGCAGATCAGCGTTCTTGGCAAGCTATGCGGCAGTTTTTTGCGGAAATTTTTGGTAAGTAGTAGGGGCGAAGCGGGCTATAAATTATTAATTTTTGTACAAGACTATTTTCCAAATCCTTCACCCGTACAGCAGGAGTTCAGGAGTTCAGGAGTATGACTAACGCCGCGCTTCGCTATCAGGCGGCAGAAGAAAGAAAGAAATTGTTCTCCAGTCAACAGTCAACAGTCACCTAATTATGTCTAATCTTCCACCCCTAAATACGCAAACAATTTGGGCAATTATTAACGATACAATTGATGATGATACGGTTAGGAAATTATTGTGGTATCACCTGGGTTATCGTTATGATCCCATTGCAGACAGATGGACTAATAGTAAAGTAGCACCTGAATGGCGAGATGAATATCCACAGCCACCAGATTTTATTGATTCTCGTCCAGCAATTATGAAATTAACCCGTTCTATTCCCCCAGAAAACAAACAACTACTCAAAGAAAAACTGGGTTTTAAAGGATATAAAATCGGTGAATTTGGACCTCGACAAACTCGTCGGGCTACATCCGCAAATTGGTTATTAAGTTATATGTTAATCACCACCAGTAAAATTGAGTAAGTTTGTCAAATATAGCAATTATCTAAAAATATCCCTGACTTGTTTTAAACTGGGGATATTCCTCCTTATATCCAAATGTTATGGAAACAACACGAATTTAGCTTGTATTTTTCTGAAAAAATGTGTATATTAATATATTCAGCCCTTGCATATAGTAATCTTATCTAAGGGGTTGTTTTAAAAGTCCTAATTAATGTATCAAATATTTATAGATCCCCCTAAATCCCCCTGAAAAAGGGGGACTTTGAGTTTAGTTACAGGGTATCTGCAAGTATCTAACATCACCATCCGAAACTTTTCAAACATCCTCTAAATTTGTGTAACTTCTTTTTTTAAACAAACTACTTTAGGCTTAAAGAAAATAAGAAACGTTTTCACAGATATTTTAGGATTACTACCGTATAACACAAATCCAGAGATTTCTGCCATGATCCACAAACTAATTAACACCAACATTAAGAGTTCTCATGTTTTATTAACCCCTAATGAAGTAAAGGAAAAATTACCTTTAAATAAAACTGCTGAACATACAATTTTAAACTTCAGACAAGAAATAGAACATATTCTAGATTTTCAAGATCGGCGTAAATTTATTGTAGTTGGTCCTTGTTCAATTCATGATCCCAAAGCAGCAATAGAATATGGAGAAAAATTGCGAACCTTAGCAGAAAAAGTGCAGGATAAACTGCTGTTAATTATGCGGGTTTATTTCGAGAAACCAAGAACTACAGTAGGTTGGAAAGGATTAATTAATGATCCAGAAATGGATGATTCCTTTAATGTGGAAAAAGGGATCTTAATTGCCAGAAGCTTATTATTAAAGTTAGCAGAATTAGGATTACCAACTGCTACAGAAGCCCTTGATCCCATTATTCCTCAATATATCAGTGAATTAGTCTCCTGGTCTGCTATTGGCGCAAGGACAACGGAATCACAAACACACCGAGAAATGGCTAGTGGTCTATCTATGCCAGTAGGTTTTAAAAATGGTACTGATGGTAATATTCAGGTAGCTGTAAATGCCCTCAAATCGGCGAAAACTCCCCATAATTTTCTAGGTATTAATCAAAAGGGACAAGTTAGTGTATTTCAACTAGGGGGAATACCCATGGTCATGTAATTTTGCGCGATGGAAATCAGCCTAATTTTGATGCAGATAATGTCAAATTAGTGGAAGAACAATTAAAAATTGCCGGGTTATCACCCAGAATAGTTATTGATTGTAGTCATGGCAATACCAATAAAGATTACAGATTACAATCTACAGTTTTTGAAAATATTATTCAGCAAATAGTAGATGGTAATAGTTCCATTGTGGGAATGATGCTAGAATCGAATTTGTATGAAGGTAGTCAACCGATTACAGGAAATCGTGCAGATCTAAAATATGGTGTTTCCGTAACTGATAAATGTATCAGTTGGGCAGAAACAGAAAGAATTATTTTGGCTGCTCACGCTAGATTATAGCAACAGGGGCGGGGTTGCCCTGCCCAGAAGAGAATAGGTACATGTACAAACGGGATTGGTGCGGATCGAACGCACGGCCTAGCGCTTAGGAGGCGCTCGCTCTATCCAACTGAGCTACAACCCCAAAAATCAACCAAATACTATCATAACAGTATTTCCATCATAATAGTATTTTTAGTCAGACTGCCAGTTTTGCTCCCAATCATCACCACCAATTTCTAAACCACAAAGATGACTAGTGGTATTGAGGATAACTGTGGATGTATGACCATGAAGTTCTCGTAACTCTAAATTTAGTTTTCCTTGCATTGTATCTCGACAACAGAAGGCTAAACCATGGGTTGTCGGTGCGCGGAGGGGAGTACCTGGTAGATTGGTAGTTCCTATAAGCTCAACTTCGTAATTTCTGTTTTTAGCTTGCATTTGCCATCTACCCCAGGGCTGAATTTGCCATGTTACTTTTGAGTTCCAGGGGACAAATTCATAAAATTTGCCTTGGTGGTGAATACCAATCATGGCGACGGATTCCATCCACCATAGTACACCACGTCTACCACCACCGGCGGTTAAAGCCAGGTCAGATTCGTTAGTAAAAGAATTGCAATTTAGCCAAAACCATTTCTGCGGAAATGCACCACCCCAATTTTTTTCCGCGTATGCTGGGGCGTTTTTAAATTCATAAATTTTACCATGCCAATCTATCCAACCAGTTGCTAAACCATGAGCCATTAAAATTTGCCAACCTGGTTCAAATATCTGGGAAAATGATACCCAACCGGCGGTTGATTGCTGAAAACTGTTTTGATTTCCCCAAGCATATATAGGTTTAATTTCGTACTCCCATCGGCAATAATTACCAGTGGCGGGATCGGTGATGATACCTTGGTTTAGGGTGGCTGTGGCTTGATAACCTTCTTGGATATAATGGGTAAATTCCCTAGGGAGAAGATACAGAGGTGAAACTTGAAGGTTAGTTTTTCCCCAATGTCCTAATCCTAACACATCCTGATTTGCCCAGAACTTGTTGACATCGGGAAATGTGCGACAGAGGTACTCATCATTTATGCCCAGGATTTGGGCCGCGCCGCCACTGTAGGGCTGATTACCTCTTGGGTCTTCGATGGAGTACATGAAGGCGATGGTTTGCCTAATTTCGGGCAATGTGACGCGGTAATACCAACCTTCAAAGAAGCGCCGACTACTACCATCCCAATGATAGCCACTATGGGGTGTTTGGGTGAAGTTAAAGATGTTTTGGGGAATACTCAGCATAGATGGTCTTTGATTACTTATTACTTATTAGTTGTATGGACAATGCGTAAGCTTTGAATTAAGATGATTAAAGAGGCGATCGCCATTAATAAACCCCAAAACCAATAAGGTAACAACAAATATTGCTGCATTTGCCCCGTATCAGATAATCCCAAAGAGCCAGCATTATAACTAAATAAATAATCAAGTTGATGATAGGTGCTTACACAAGCTTGTACTCCTAAAAATTGAATTGCGAACCCTTGCAACCATAGGGGTGTTTTTAATGCAACTGCCAAAATCATTAAACCTAACAGGGGAATGGCCACAAAACCAAACCAGGACCTTACCCAAATTAATGTAGACAATAGTAAAAACCCACCTAAAATTTTTAAGCTCCAGGAAGCGGTTTTTAAACTCCGAGAACCAAGAATTAAGCCCGCACCAGCAATAGGTGGACCCATTGGACCGGAAGCAGCGACTAATCCCCTTCCTAGATATCCCCAAACCGTACTTAAAGTATAATACGCCACTCCAGATCCATTACTAAAAATTTCCAATTTTTGAAACTGTCCTCCCAATATTAAAGCCATTAAGCCATGACCCATTTCATGAAACCAAGTTGCTAAAATAGAAAATGGGTATAAAATATAATTTCCTATGGGTATTTGCCAAATAACTGCTGTGATCATAGCTGCTGCTACTAACCAGCTTAACCCCATTTGTTCTAATTCTGCTGGAGTTTCTGGAGTAAATAGGGATTTAAAATTGTGATTTGGTTCTCTCATTAGTAACTATCCTTGCAGTAATTACACTAATTAGCAGAGTATTCTTTAATCTATATTAATTGACTTTTGTCAAAATTAGTCAAATTCTTCTAAAAATTAACGTCTTTTTTTCAAACTAAGCAGTACACTGATTAAATAGTTAATTTTCATTATTAATCACCGTGACTATAAATATCTTATTTAACTCCCGCAAACAGCCCCTATTTTTAGCGGTTTTTAGTCTAGGCATATCTTTTTTTTCGCCTATTGCTCCGTCTAAAGCGGAAAATATGCCCCTACCTTCTAATGCACCTTTAGAATTAGAATTACTCAAGCAACCTAAAGATAATATTATCACAGCCAAAACGATTCACCCTCAAAAATTGACAGTTCCTAGTTTATGGTGGGCTAAAGAAAACTCCGAAACCAAACTTTTAGATAATTGGATAGCTTACCCACCAACAACAAAAGAACCACCAAGAGTAGATTTAATTGTTAACCAGCAAATTTGGAGTTTATTAGATTATGTAGAAAGATATGTGTTTGTTAATCGCCTAGGAACTATGGCCCGTCAGTCAGGCTATAATATCCGTATCTTTGACTATCAACAAGAACGTTTAGCCACTTACACTTGTAACTTTACTAACACCAAAAGTCCCTCAGCCTGTAGTATTCAGATGAATAATCAAAGTAAAATTTGGTTACGTTCTCCTACTCCTGCTCTTTGAGTTTAATTTACCAATTCTCAGTTGCATAACTCATCATGAACTTAAAAAAAGTCAAAACCAAACTATTTCCTATCGTCAAATTTATCTCTATTCCCCTGATCACAGGTGGTATAGGTTTAGAACTATGGAACATTCAAACAGTCATAACTAATAGTCAATTACCTGTTTTTCTTAATCCAGCATTAATACTTGCTCATCTGGCACTATCAGCACACTTTCTAGAAAGTATTATTGCTGCCTACTATGCACCATCTAAAGATAAAATACCATTTCAATATGCAGTTTATACTTTTTTTGTGGGGACAGTGGGATTAATAGAATTATTTGATCATGATAAGCAAAAAGACTAAAAGGGAAAAGAAGTAGAATTTTTCTCTCCCCCATCTGAAAAAGCCCCTTTCTAGCCTCGATAATAACTATTTTTGATCCAAATTTACCTCCATAATTAATACCCCTGATAAATCCACTCACGGCCAGCCTTTTCTGCTGCTTCTGGACTGTAGTAAATTCGTTGTTCCCCAAAAACCTCACCACCAGAACTAATTAAGCGAAACTCCCAGCACTCCGATTCCGTATAAAATACCAACAAGGTAATATCATAAATAATGACAACTAGATGAACTTTGATAGGCATAGTACATAGTTGTGGTTTTCTACCTTAATCAAAGCATATTTCCTCAAAAACTATTGTTTTTCGTGATGATTCTTGTTTTCCTCAGAACTGGCACAGAGAACAGAAAAAATGGTAATCTGTCTAAAATAGATCAATAGCTGACAGAAAAAAGATACAATAGTGATAGTTGCGATCGCAAGTACCCTCATAATACCCAACTACACCAACAGACTTTCCACTCTGTTGCCTGTAACCTGCTGTATCTTTATAGTTGATAGTGAAAACCAAAATCCAAATCTAAAATGCTAAGAGCCGGAATTGTCGGACTTCCCAACGTCGGAAAATCAACCTTATTCAACGCTGTGGTCGCTAATGCTAAAGCCGAAGCGGCCAATTTCCCATTTTGTACCATTGAACCGAATGTTGGCATTGTCTCAGTACCAGATGACCGGTTAAACGTTCTTGCTAAAATTGCCAGTTCTGAACAAATTATCCCCGCACGGGTGGAATTTGTAGATATCGCCGGTTTAGTCAAAGGAGCAAGTCAAGGAGAAGGACTCGGTAATCAATTTTTATCTCACATCCGCGAAGTTGATGCCCTAGTTCATGTTGTCCGTTGTTTTGCAAATGATGATATCATTCACGTTGCCGGTTCTGTAGACCCAGCGCGAGATATTGAAATCATTAATTTAGAACTTGGTTTATCAGATTTATTTCAAATTGAACGACGCATTGATAGAACTCGCAAACTCGCCCGCACCAGTAAAGATGCACAGTTTGAAATTACAGTTTTAGAAAAATTAGTAGCAACTTTAAACGAAGGTAAATCCGTCCGACAAGTCAGTTTAAATGAAGAAGAAACCGCAGTTATTAAAGGCTTAGGACTACTTACCAATAAACCAATTATTTACGCTGCTAACGTGTCTGAAGATGACCTAGCAACTGGAAATCATTTTGTGGAAAAAGTTCGCCAAGTTGCATCTGCTGAAAATGCCCAAGTTGTCATAGTTTCTGCACAAGTAGAAGCCGAATTAGTGGAATTACCCGAAGCTGATAAAGCCGATTTTCTGGAATCTCTGGGTGTGAAAGAAGGCGGTTTAAAATCTTTAATTCGGGCAACTTACACTCTTTTAGGGTTGCGTACATATTTCACCTGTGGACCCAAAGAAACCCGCGCCTGGACAATTCATACTGGAATGTCCGCACCCCAAGCAGCAGGAGTCATTCACTCCGATTTTGAACGCGGTTTTATTCGCGCCGAAACTGTAGCTTATCATGATTTAGTTACCCATGGTTCCATGAACGGAGCTAAGGAAAAAGGCTTAGTTAGAAGTGAGGGTAAGGAGTATATTGTCCAAGAAGGGGATGTGATGTTATTCCGGTTTAACGTTTAGGCATTATTTCTGAAAGGGAATCGGGAACAGTATTTATCTTGACTGTTTCCTGCCGCCTCCTTCATCCTCACATTTCATTGCTAACCTACCACTATTAACTACTAACTGTTCACTCTATTTAAGACTGTCTAAGGACACACCCAGCCAACCCGCAAAGTTGGCCATTGCTGTAGGATCGGGATTTTCTAGCGGTTTAATTTGATACTTATTGGAGATTGGTGCGGCTAAAGTGACAGAATAAGTCCGTAGTTCATCTTGATGGAAAACAGTCACTTGGATAGAATCATTGACTTGATAATCTTTCAATCTTTCATTTAACTGATGTCCTACTTTGACACCATCAATGGCTAATAATTCATCTCCGGGATCAATTCCGGCTTTTTGTGCTGGTGAACCCATGCCTACAAATTTAATTATTTCCCGGCCGTTTTCAGTATTGACCCTCACACCCAAATCAGGTTCTTCATTAGCATCTGCCACTAATTGTAAACCAAAATATTGTAAATATTGATTAAATGGTAAATCTTCCAGTCCATGCAGATAGCGATTAAAGAAATCACTTAAATCCATATCAGCAACAGATGTAATTACATTTTGTAATTCTTCGGGAGTATAACCAATTTCATCTTTCCCAAATTGCTGCCACATTTGCCGCATCACATCATCTAAGGAACGTTGATTTTGATGATGTACACGAATTAATAAGTCTAAAAGTAGAGATACCATTTCTCCTTTTAAATAGTAGGAAATTTGGGAATTGCTACTATTAGCATCTGGACGATATAGCTTAATCCAAGCATCAAAACTTGACTCAGATAAAGGTTGTACTTTGCGTCCTGGAGTATTGAGATATCTAGTAATTTCCTTACTCAAATAGTTTAAATATGCTTTGGTATTATAAATACCTGCCCGTAAAGGAATGATTAGATCATAATAACTGGTTGTTCCTTCACAAAACCATAAAGATGGTGTGTAGTTTTCCTGATCATAATCAAATACTTCCAATCCTTGGGGGCGAATTCTTTTCACATTCCATAAATGAAAGAATTCATGGGCAACTAATTGTAAAAATTGCTGATATGCATCCTGAGCGCGAAATCCAAATCTTTGATAAATCAAGCAGCAAGAATTTTTATGTTCTAATCCACCATAGCCTTGATGCAGTAGATGAAGGAAAAATACATATCTGTCATAAGGTAAACCACCAAACATTTGTGATTCAACTTCAACAATTTTCGTAAAATCGGCAATCATTTGTGATGGTTGAAAATTGCCCTTTCCCCAAATTGCTAGTTCATGGGGTTTTTTTAATACTGCAAAATAGTATAATTGATGATTACCAATTTCAAAAGGACTATCAACTAAAGTATCAAAATCTGCGGCTAAGAAAGTATTTTCGTCTTTACTAACTGTTGGTAAACCTGTAGTAACTTGCCATTCTTTATCAGGAGGAATCACAGTTACTTGAATTGGTAGATGTTCATAATCAGAGACCCTAAAAAACAAAGCCGCACCGTTAAAATAACCGTGAGTAGCATCTAAATGATTTGTTCTTACAGTTAGTTCATTAGCAAAAATTTGGTAACTAATAGTTACTTCTGAAACCTCATCTTTTATTATTTGCCAATGATTTTTACTAACTTTTTTCCAACGTAGAGGTTGATTGTCAGCTAGGGCGGTAAAATTTTGTAAATGTCTTTGATACTCTCGAATCAAATATGATCCAGGTGTCCAAACTGGCATTTTTAAATCGAGAATTGAATTTGGGTAGTTAGCAACTTTTAAGGTAATTTCAAACAGATGGGTTTCTGGTTGAGGCATGGCCACTATATAATGAATTTGGGGAGCGATTTGTAGAACTTGAGTCATAATTATTTGGGTTCTGAGGTATTTGTTATGGTAAATTACTAATTGGGTGACAGGGAGCAGAGGGAAAAGTAGGACTTCTGCTCCTGTTATATATTACTTCCCAGAAGCGGGTTTAAGGGCAAATAACATCTCCATTTGTGTCATTGATTTATTAGGACTATGAAAAGTTACACCCAGTCCACGAATAGAATTGAGGATAGCAGTAGCATCTGGAGGTAAGGGTTGACTTTGGGTAGATAGACGCTGAATTATGGTTGTAGTTTTTTCCATATCTAAATAGAAATAACCCGCGTTAGGTGTTTGTAAAGAACCGGTCACCTTTTTAAAGTTATCCGTCTGATCTAATGCTTGACCTTTGCGATTAGCGAGGGTTTCTGCAATTGGTCCGCCAATGGCTAAAAATGCGGTATCATTATCTAACCAACCATGGGAAATTAAAGCACCTTGTTGGGGAATTTGCCATTCTGTGACATTTTTACCACCGATGTTTTTGTTAGCAACATTGAAAGATTGCCGGGCGAAATTATCAAGTTTAGTGAAAGTAGCTTCGGCAGTTTTGCGATCGCTCGTGTCTAACACCAAAGCACCACCAAAACCCACGTTAGCTAATAAACCTTGATTAGATTGAATTGCACCTATACCAAATTCTCCAGTCATCCAACTAAAAATATCTTGATCTAAATCAATTTGCAGGGTTTTTAACTGTGTCCGCGCTTGTTGTAATCCTTGATTTAAGTCAGGATAATCTTTACTTTCTGCCACAAAAGTTTGCCAACTTTTATTAATTCCCTGTCCACTCGCTAAAGCAAAGGTTTCACTAGGAAATTGTCCCACAATTTTGGCTGGGGTAGTTTGATATTCAAATTTATTCAATTCAGGATCTAAATTCACCACTGCTTTAAATCTCAATCCCATATCATCTACTCCCACACCTGCAACGAGAGATTTTACCTGTTTAATTTGTGCCAATGTTTGTGGAGGCAATTTTGGAGACTGAGGATTTAATGCTGTTATTTTTTCTACTATGTTGCCATAATCAGGTATGTAAACCTGTGCCAAACTATTTTTCACATCTGCACCTTTACTCAGAATCTCATTTGCACCTGCTTTAGTGGCAAAGGAAGCTTCTCCTTTCCAGGTATCAATAGCTTTTTCTACAGCTTGTTTATTAGATGTAAATAACAGGTGGTTATTATTCAAAACAGTTATATAGGTTGATTCACCTTGACCTTTAGTTTCGATAATTTTTTCACCCTTATAGTCCAATTCTTGAGTTTTGACATTGACATTTTTTTGCTGTTTTAACTTATTCGCAAAATTTAATGCTGCAATTTTGTCTTTAATATCTACTACTACAAGAATATTAGGTTCTTGGGAGTTGGGTAAATTTACCTGGGAGGTTTTTTTGTCATCTGCTGGTAATAACGCAATCATGATGCCACCCACCCAGGGTTGAATATCTTTCTCGTAAGAGATGGTAGTATCCTTAAAAATTTGGCCATTCCAATCCTGTAACCCTTTACCAATAATTTTTTGCGCTTCTGGTGTGCCAAATTTTTTCAACTGATTCCAAGATTCTGGTTTGGTGTCAATGTAAGTTGCCATTAATGCAGTTTTAGGTACTAACTTAGCACTACCTAAAGGGTTGAAACTACTCTCACTACTCTTGATATATATATAAGCTGCTATACCACCCGCTAATATAACAACCGGAGCAATTACGGAAATTAAAAGTGATGATTTTTTCTTAGACATGAGTAAATTATCCTTGTATTTGTAGATTTTGGCACTATTTACTGGCAATACTTACGCCTAGATAGGAAAATTTATCTAGGTCATGATCTACGGGAAACAATTATAGTTTAGGGGTTTTAGTAACTGAGTAGATGTTACCAGATATAGCATTAATTGATCTGACTTGAGATTCAGTAGCAGGAATGCTACCAGCAGCTAACAATAAAATGTCATATAGCGCTACACTTTTTTAGTTGTATAACTTGCATTCCACTAGAAGTTTTAGGATTAAAAGGTTAGTAATAATCAATGTCGCAGTATTATTTTGATGGTGAAAAGACCACGTACAAACGGTTTGAACTACCAGGAGCAAAACCACACTATAACCCCGACCGACCCGGACAAGTAGAACATATTTTTCTAGATATTGGTTTAGATATCCCTAAACAAAGTTGTTATGGAACTTGTAGTATTCGCCTATTACCAGTGCGTAATGGGATTGATAGGTTAACCTTGGATGGGGTAAATTTGCAGATCAAGTCTGTGCGGGTAGACGAAATTGAACAGAACTTTGAATATGATGGGGAAAAACTTTGTATTTACCTCTCCCAACCAACCAAGATAGGAAATAGGTTGTTAATTGCGATCGCCTATACCGCAGAAAGACCCCAACGCGGCATTTACTTTATTCAACCAGACAAACACTATCCCCATAAACCTACCCAAATCTGGACACAAGGAGAAGATGAAGACTCTCGCTATTGGTTTCCTTGTTTCGACTACCCCGGCCAGTTATCCACCTCAGAAATTCGCGTCCGCGTTCCTAACCCCTTGGTGGCCATTTCCAACGGTGAACTAATTGAGACTGTAGAGAGTGGGGAATATAAAACCTACCATTGGTCACAACAACAAGTTCATCCTACCTACTTGATGACTTTGGCCGTCGGTGACTTTGCCGAAATTCGGGACGAATGGCAAGGTAAACCCGTTACCTACTACGTTGAGAAGGGACGAGAAGCAGATGCTAAACGCAGCATGGGCAAAACTCCTCAAATGATCGAATTTTTGAGCGAAAAGTATGGTTATCCCTATGCTTTTCCCAAATATGCCCAAGTTTGTGTAGATGATTTTATTTTTGGGGGTATGGAAAATACCTCCACCACCCTATTAACTGACAGATGTTTGCTAGATGCAAGGGCAATATTAGATAATCGCAATACCGAAAGTTTAGTCGTCCATGAACTGGCACACCAATGGTTTGGAGATCTAGTAGTTATTAAACATTGGTCTCATGCTTGGATTAAGGAAGGAATGGCTTCCTATTCCGAGGTAATGTGGACTCAACGGGAATATGGCGACCAAGAGGCGGCCTATTATCGCTTGTCAGAAGCGCGGAGTTATTTAAGTGAAGACAGTAGTCGTTACCGTAGACCTATGGTAACTCATGTTTATCGGGAAGCGATCGAACTTTATGACCGCCACATTTATGAAAAAGGATCTTGTGTTTATCACATGATCCGCGCAGAATTGGGTGATGAGTTATTTTGGCAAGCTATCCAAACCTTTGTTCAAGACAATGCCCATAAAACTGTGGAAACCATAGACTTATTAAGGGCAATTGAAAAAGCCACAGGCCGGAATTTAGCCTTTTTGTTTGATCAATATGTCTATCGTGGTGGCCATCCTGATTTTAAAGTTGGTTACTCTTGGGATGGTGATGCAAATTTGGCTAAGGTGACTGTCACCCAAACCCAAGCTAAAGCAGATAGTACGGATTTATTCAGTCTCAAAATTCCCATTGGTTTTGGGTATAAAGAAAACCCCAAATTAACAACTTTTACTGTGAGGGTTCATGAACAGGAACAAAGTTTTTATTTCCCTTTAACACAAAAACCTGATTTTATTAGTTTTGATGTGGGTAACAATTACCTCAAAACTGTCAAATTAGAATTTCCCATTGCGGAATTAAAAGCCCAGTTAGAATTTGATCCTCACCCTATTTCTCGCATTTATGCGGCGGAAGCTTTAGCCACAAAAGGCGGACTAGAAGCAACTCAGGCATTATCATCAGCACTGAAAAATGATCCGTTTTGGGGTGTACGGGTGGAAGTTGCTAAACAATTGGCGGAAATTCAGCTAGATCAAGCTTTTGATGGTTTAGTCTCTGGGTTAGATGATCCTAGTCCCTTTGTGCGACGGGCGGTAATTAGTTCTTTATCGCAAATTAAAACCCATAGTAGTTATCAGGCCGTGAAGAATTTTGTCCAACATGGTGATGAGAGTTACTATGTAGAAGCTACTGCTTGCCACAGCATTGCCGCGATCGCCTCCGCCAATTTAGAAGATAAATCCCATGAAGACAAGGTAATTAAACTACTCAAATCCATACTCAGAGAAAGGGCAGGTTGGAACGAAGTTGTGCGGAGTGGGGCGATCGCCGGTTTGGCAGAATTTAAAACCTCGGAAGTAGCTTTAAATATTATTCTGGAATACACCAAAATTGGTATACCACAACCATTACGACTCTCAGCAATTCGCGCTTTAGGCAAAATTTCCACAGGTCAAACTGCTGCTAATATAGAGCGGATTTTAGATCGGTTGGCAGAAATAGCCAGAGAGACTTTCTTTTTAACCCAGGTAGCTGTTTTGACAGCCCTGGGACAAATGGAAACCCCAAAAGCCATTGGCATTTTGCAATCTTTAGCCCACCAAACCGCCGATGGCCGCACCCGGCGCTATGCAGAAGAAGAAGTTGCTAGAGTGCAAAAGAACATCGGCACAGATAAAACCCTGCGTCAGTTACGTGAGGAACTTGATCAACTTAAACAGCAAAATCAGGAGTTGAAAAGCCGTTTGGAAAGCTTGGAAGCCAAATCTAAGTAACTAAAGCGGGAGACAGGGTTAGATCCCTGACTTCTGCGAAGGTCAAGGACATGATTCTGATGCTTTAACTTTTTTCCACCATTCAGTTATCCCCTGCGCTAAAGTGTTACCCATTTTCTTCTGTGCTTGGGGATTAACTATCTCTTCAAATTCTTCAGGACTACTCATAAACCCCAATTCTAATAATACCGCAGGTGCAAGCTGGGGACGAGTCAGGGCTAAATTATTCCAAAATACACCGTAGGAAGGTTTGCCAAGTTGTTTAACTACGTAATTATGTAAAAATAATGCTATACTGTGGGATTGGGGATGATACCAAAAAGTACCGAATCCTTTGGTGTTCTCCGCGTCGCCATCATCTGGTAAAGAATTATGATGAATGGAAACAGCGATCGTCGGTTCTTCTTGATTAATTATTGCCTGACGTTCCACCAAAGATACATCTCGATCATCTTCCCTCGTCATCACTACCTTAGCACCCCGCTTGACTAACTCATCTCGCAGTAATTTAGAAACAATCAAATTCACATCTTTTTCTAAATACCCCGTTGGACCACTAGCACCAGATTCTTTACCACCATGACCAGGATCGAGTACAATCTTAATCCCAGATAAAGGTAGTTGTTTTCTGTGTTCTAAATTGGAATTAGGTGAATGACGTAAGGTTAAAACCAAGGTTGTTTTGTCATACTTGAGCTTGTAACCCCATTGTTGGAACTTTTTGAGGTTAAAGGTATATTTAATCTTTTTAGGGCTTACCTGGTGCCAATCCAGGCGCGAAATGAGGGGGTCATCATCCAAACGGATTGTATCTGTTTGGGCGACGGCATTGTAAAGGGTGAGACTAAAGAAATTATTTCCCTGTTCCACACTTACAGGTACGGGAATTTCCAAAGGGAAACGAATCTCTGTCGCGTCATTCAATTGCCGATATCCCACACTACGAATAATTGTTTGTGGTGCAACCGCACCTGCTATAATCCTAGTCTCCCGGCTATGAATCCAAGCACCATAATCTAAGCGCAACCATTCACCTTCTTTTCCTGTAACAGTTGCCATAGTCCCCTTCGGTAAGGGTGTAAGTCGTGAATAATCGGTACTTGGACCTGTCCGGGTAACGCCTGATTCTGATGCAATTTCCGCGACTGGTAACTGTGTGGAAGGGAGAATTTCGATTTTACCTAAACCAATTTGAGCTATTGTTTGATCATTAAGTTGTAAATTAAACCTTGGTTTCCCTAAATCAGCAGCATTTGCAACTGTTGTACAGCCTTGGTATTTGGTAAAACTGGATAAATTAGGCTGGTTTAACCCTGTCAAAATGCTTGAATTGGGAGGTAATAGTGTCTGTGTAGGTTGGGGTAAAAGGGGAACAGTTTGATTAACCAGATTAACCCAGACGGTCGCTTGAGGTGGTGCAATGGCACTAAAACAAATTAATTCTCCTGGCAATCTGCTAATATCAGCCATCGGTGTCAAAGAACCTGTGGCAAACCCTAACCCTTGTGGTAACTCAGGTAGATTAGATATCCTAATGATCTTAATCTCTCGTTCTTGATGCCGGTAACGGACTTTAAATATATTTTCTCCCAACTGCAAGGGGAAACTAGGAGAAAAATGCCCAGCCTGGCTACGTTTAACTAGAGTACCATTAATAAAAACTTGCCCTTGCCCTGGTGCAGTACCGATAAAAAATATTTTTTCTGTGCTGGTTTGATAGTTTGGGGGGGGAAAAACTACTAAAAGAGATTCTTGTGCGAATGCAACGGAGGAGGTAGATAAAAAACTAAATATCACTAATCCTAAGACTTTTTTCACGGTAAAACACAGGAGATTCCAGAATAGAGACTGTGGCACAATAGTCAAGATGGTATCAAAAATGAATGTAAGTAGGTGGGCTTTAAAAATTGTCGTTATGGTAAGGTGAGCATCTCGACTATGTTAGATAACCGTCAAAAGGCAAGAGTGAAGAAGTTTTCAAAGATTTTACTTTTCTTCACACATTTTAGTTATCTCACGTCTACTTACTTAAAAGCGATAATACTAGGACTTACGCAAAACAGAACTAAGGTAGGGATAATTCACGAATTACCCCAAATAATCGGGGTTTCATTGACATCTTGCCTAAGTCCTAAATACATTGGTCTGGGATTAGGAAAATGAATCATGGGGTTATATGCTTCATATCCTGCACACAGACCCCCAAAATCTAAACAAATTCTCCTCTGTGGAGACGCAATCTATATTTTAGAAGTTGCTAGTAATTGAAAATACTATGACTAAGTTTATCTTTGTAACTGGGGGCGTTGTTTCCAGTATTGGTAAGGGCATTGTAGCAGCAAGTCTAGGACGTTTGCTCAAATCACGGGATTATTCAGTTTCCATTCTCAAACTTGATCCCTATATTAACGTTGATCCCGGTACGATGAGTCCCTTTCAGCATGGGGAAGTTTTTGTCACTCAAGATGGTGCAGAAACGGATTTGGATTTGGGACATTACGAACGGTTTACTGATACTTCTATGTCTCGGCTAAACAGTGTTACTACTGGCTTGATTTATCAGTCAGTAATTAACAAGGAACGCAGAGGAGATTATAACGGCGGTACTGTTCAGGTAATTCCTCATATTACCAATGAAATTAAAGACAGAATTCTTAGGGTGGCTAAGGAAACTAATCCCTCCGCCGTAATTACGGAAATAGGGGGAACTGTGGGTGATATTGAATCACTACCTTTTTTAGAAGCCATTCGCCAACTGCGAAAGGAAGTGGGACGACTTAATGTTCTATATATGCACGTAACTTTATTACCTTGGATTGCTGCGGCGGGAGAAATGAAAACTAAACCCACACAACATTCTGTGAAGGAACTCAGATCAATTGGTATTCAACCAGATATCTTAGTATGTAGGAGCGATCGCTCGATTTCTATCGGCTTGAAACAAAAGTTATCAGAGTTTTGCGACGTACCCGTAGAATGTGTCATTACCAGTCCAGATGCCCGCAGTATCTATGAGGTTCCAGTCATTTTAGAACGGGAAGGATTAGCAGAACAAGTCCTCGACCTACTACAAATGCAGCAACGCCAACCCAACCTCACCCAATGGGAAACCATGATAGAACGGATGTATAATCCTAAACATAGCGTTGAAATCGCTATTGTTGGTAAATATGTCCGTTTAAGTGATGCCTATCTTTCCGTGGTCGAGTCTTTACGTCATGCTGCTATTGCGACTAACGGCGATTTGCGGTTACGTTGGGTAAACTCAGAAAGCTTAGAAACGGAATCAGCAGACAAATTTCTGTCTGGGGTTGATGGTATCATTGTCCCTGGTGGTTTTGGTAGTCGAGGCATAGATGGGAAAATTGCCGCTATTAAATACGCCCGCGACCTGCAAATTCCCTTTTTAGGTTTATGCTTAGGAATGCAATGTTCCGTCATTGAATGGGCGAGAAATGTTGAAGGCTTATCTAATGCTAACAGTGCGGAATTTGATCCATATACAAATGACCCAGTTATTAACCTATTACCAGAACAACAGGATGTAGTTGACTTAGGCGGAACAATGCGTTTAGGGCTTTATCCCTGTCGGATACTTCCCAATACCTTGGCTTTCCAACTTTATGAAGAAGAAGTAGTTTATGAACGCCACCGTCATCGTTATGAGTTTAACAATGTTTATCGCAATCAGTTGTTAGAGTCCGGTTATTTGGTTAGTGGCACCTCTCCCGATGGTAGATTGGTGGAAATTGTGGAATATTCCAAACACCCCTTCTTCATCGCTTGTCAATTCCACCCCGAATTTCAATCTCGGCCTAATACACCCCATCCTTTATTTAAAGGATTTATGACCGCAGCAATTTGTCAAGCTCAGTCTCCCAACAGCACACCCAAGCCAGTAAAAGTTTCTTAGTTGTTAATAGCCGTTAAACCTCTGGGGAAAACTGATCACTAGAACACACAACTGCTATAATTCTGAGTAGAATCAGCAATAGTCATCAGTCAACTATTGCCAATGCTAATGCTAACTTGGCAGCACCTACCATTCCGGCTTTATTCCCGAGTTCTGCGGGGAGAATATGCAAACCAGTGCGAGATGTGGGTAAAACTCGTTTCTCGATTTCTGCCTTTAATGAAGGTAAGAAAAACTTAAAACTTGCACTCACACCACCACCGATAATAATGGCTTGGGGTGTCAACACATATAGTAAACTGGTTAAACCAATACCTAGATCCTTACCATATTCTTGCCAAAAAGTCAAGGCTTCAGGATTACCCGCTTGGGCAAGTGCGCCTAATTCTGCGGGTTCTTTGCCTGTGCGACGACGGATAGCTGATATAGAAGTATATTGTTCTAGAGAACCTTGATTGCCACTATTACAAATTGGACCGTCAGGATTCAAGGTAATTAAACCTAATTCTGCTGCTGCACCTTGATGTCCCACAAATAATTTACCATCGAGAATAATTGCCCCACCTACCCCAGTTCCTAAAGTTAGTAAAATCAAGTTGGGGAAGTCACGGCCAGCACCTAACCAGGACTCTCCTAAACCAGCACAGTTAGCATCATTGGCTAAAATTGTCGGTTTACCAGTTTTGGCTTCTAACCAATCTGCTAGAGGCACATTATACCATCCAGCGAGATTAATGGCAACTTTGGCAATACGTCCTGTAGCATCGGCAGGTCCGGGAGTTCCTAAACCAATTGCAACACTTTCATTATTGGAGTCAAGTTGGGCGATCGCATTTATAATAGTAGATAATACAGCCTCTGGTGTTGCAGGTTGGGGCGTATCCACAGATAAAGACCTTAAACACTTTCCATCCGTCGTAAACTGCCCTAACTTAATCGCTGTTCCCCCTAAATCAATCCCAATTACTTGTTTAGTCATTAGTCCATTGTCATTAGTCAGTTGTTACAAATTGCACGTTTGAAACTGGGTATGAAGTTTTGTGTACCTGTTGCCAATCTTTGATGGGTGCGCCTTTTAAAATACCAGATAAAGCTATAGAAATCATAAATCCACCTGTAGCAGCCGCAATTAAGATAATATTATCGTTCACACAAATCTCCCAGTAATAATTAATTTTTCTTTGTTAATAACCAACAACCAACAACTAACAACTGACCACTAACAACTGACTATTGCCTATTCTCTCCTCTCAGACGAGGATTGACAAATTCATTCAACCCCTCACCAAGTAGTGATAACCCTACCACTAAAGTTGTCATTGCTAAACCGGGGAATAAGGTAGTCCACCAAATGCCTGTAGGTAGTGCTTCTAGGGCTTGTTTTAAATCATATCCCCATTCTGGGACTTCTTCGGGCAATCCTAAACCTAAAAATCCTAAACCGCCTAAAACTAAGATGGCATCGGCAGCATTAAGGGTAAAGAGAACGGGGACGCTTTGAATGACATTGAAAAATAGATATCTAGATAAAACAACCCAGGTAGAAGCCCCCATTGCTTGTGCAGCTTCGATGTATAATTCTGTTTTGACGCTGACTGTGTGGTTACGAACAACGCGATAATATTGGGGAATATAAGCTATACTAATAGCGATCGCAGCATTTAAAATTCCCCTCCCCACCACAAACGCTAATGTTACTGACAGTAACAGTCCTGGCAATGTATAAATACTATCCATTAGAAACAGCAGGACTTTATCTAATTTTCCCCCTAAATAACCGCTTACCATCCCTAATGGTACACCGACTACCATACTCAAAGATGTAGCTAAAATTACCACTTGTAATGCTGCTTGCACACCAAACACACTGCGAGAAAAGATATCATAACCTAAACGACTTGTCCCAAACCAATGTTTCGCTGAAGGTGCTTCATGGATAGGGTTAGAAAGAAATTCCCTAGGATTTTGCAACCACCCCCAAGCCTGAAAAAGAGGTGCAAAAAAGGCTAGGAAGATGCAAAATAGAGTTATACCTAACCCAATCAGCATTAATCGCCGGGATAAGCTAGGATTTTTACTAAATTTCCAGAAATTTGGTACGCGCTTTTTTGTAATTGTCATCGCAAGACTAGATTAATAATTGTGATTAGTCGTTAGGGGTTGTTTGAAAGGTAGCCAGTAATATTTATCACATTTTTACCTCCGTTGATCCCCGTAATCAGGGGTAAACTCTAATAATCCAATCCTCTCCTCTTCACAAGACTACGGTGTACATACAAGTCTCTTGATTAAACTGCACACCATAGTTCACAAGGGGAGGGTTAGAGAGGAGTAAAAATATTTGATACATCAATCATGACTTTTAAAACATCCTCTTAAACTCAACTTTAGCAGAATAACCCAACAATGTTTAATATCAGTGACATCGCTGAAGAAAATGGTAATTTTTTAGGCTTACCATTTAATCATAAATCATGCCCAAATACAGGTACTCCTGTACCTGGAAGATTGGATAAATAGCGGGAAAAAAATGGATAATTTATTTACTGTTCCCAGACAAAAAGACAGGGGAAATAAAGTCCTGGTTTTCTTCCCAATGACAATTATTAATGGTTATCAACATCATTTCCTATCAGATTTTATAAAATTTGTATACATACTATAGGAAGATGCTAAGAACAGATGAGAAAGGCTAAATTAATTCGGGATGTTGTTATGCACTGGATTTAAGTCAAGGTTTGGTCGTGAACCAAACCTTTTTTATTGCTTATTTTTTTATGCAGGTGAATTGGTAAATAATTATACTGATACTTGATTATCACCAAAAAATCCCTATTCATGACAAAAGTTTTATCATTAATATCCATATTTTATACTACTGGCGAATGCTGCCATCTACATTCAACCCCATAGGACTTTATAAACAATAAAATGTTAGGAATATTTTGCTCAAGTTTTAAGTTTTACCTCATTATACTGGCAAAATAACAGTAAGTTTGTCATTATCTATAAATGATTTTGAACAACGTCAAGTTAGCTGTGCTAGTAATGTCAGATGAAGAATAAACCGAGGGAACGCAGACTGAATCTCCATAGGGTCAATCAAACTCGTCAGGGTCTAACTAAAAAGACTGTCCAAAAAAAGCCACAACCTTCTCAATGGCCAAGTTTATTATCTTCTACTTTAGCCCTGAGTTTGTTGTTTAGCATTGGGAGTGCAATTATTGCTTGTGGTTGGCTTAGTGTAATATTTATCTTAGATCCTGCACAAGTTAGCTGGATGAATAAATATTTACCACAATGGGCAAAAATTCCCGCAGGTCAACGGGAAATACCCGAAACAATCACAACTATTCAACGTAGTTTGAGTCAAAGAAAACGTATAGTTGGAGAAAAAATTCCTTTAGACCTTAAATCAGAAGAATCTTTTTTAATGCCAGTTTTCCAAGAACGGGCAAATTGTAAATCTAATTGCCAGGAATTGGTAGAATTACGAATTTATCAGCAATCTCAAGATTTAGAACATGAATCCCAGAGAGATAAAGACTATTATTTAATTAGCAAATTACCTATTATTGGTTTAGCTAAATATTTTGTTAATTCTTCTGTACCTTCAGATATGGACAGTCAACAGGTAAGGAGAAATTTACCTTTAACGAGGATCACAGCTTTTACAGATACTAGCCTAGCACCAGGATTTTGGTTTTATTTGCAGGGGAAATATCAACAGGATAAAAGTAATATTATCTATGGTCAAATTGTCCATTATAATCCTACCCTTAAAAGTCTAAAACAAATGTTATCTTGGAAAACAAGTAATGGTAAATTACCAAAATGGCAACAGATAACAGGTGATGATACAAAAGAGTTAGTTATTGATAAAACCGTTGATTTAGAACCAAATTTCCAAGTTTATCAAGTTAAACCCTCTCAGTTAGTCGCTAATTCTGTTTATCTGGAAGAAATTAATTTTCAAAAATCTGCGGTTAATGAATTTGCTTTTCAACATTCTATATTATTAGCTAGAAATGGACTTTGGACTCCTGCTTTTGCCTGGCTAAAGTCTTTAGAAAAGGATCGGAAACAGCCTTTTTCTCCAGCAGCGCAAGCGCAAATAGATGTAATTAAGTTATATTCTGATTTCACTAAAATCCAAGCGGATAAAAATTGGGTAAGTCCAAATCAACAGGTGATAGTAAATATTATTGATGGTCGTTGGGAACAAGCTTTACAGATATTTGAAAAATCGCCTAATAATGCCCAAGAAATTGCTAGTTCTATCCAAACAGATAAGGGTAGAATTTGGAATCGGGTAACTGTAGCTTTACGATTAAATCCTAATCGTCGGGCGGTTTTAGCGTGGTTAGCACTAATTTTTAAAGTGCACAGGGGAGAGGAAATAGCCAATAATTGGTTACAATCACAGTCAAATATTAATCTAGAAACTCTCAAGTATATTCAAGGCCTATTAACAAAACTTGATGATGACGTGAATAATGTCCATAAAAGTCGGATTATTGGCACTGTGAAACCTAGTCAGATTAATGAACGAGATTGGTTGCCAATTTCCTTAGAGACTGAGTTAAAGAATACTAATAATGAGATATGGTATGATGTAGAAGTTAGTGCATTTCACAATGGTACAAGTTGGTTACTTTATCCGTTTGTGAATTTTGACAAATTCAAGAATCAGCCTCGGAAATTTTGGCGGCGTATTTTGGGTATTAGTTCTGACCCAAGTATACAAATTATTGTCTGGAAAGCTGATGGCCAACAGGAAATTATTGCAGCTACTATTAAAGCTGTACAGGTGCAAAATCAAAGCTTGCATTTGTTAATATCCGGGTCTAAACTGCCTAATAGTAAGGGTCAGTCTGTTCATCCTCAACCCTTAGCTTTAACGGTAGATGCTTTAGAGTGGGTACAACCGTCACCGATATCTTTAAGAGATTTATTTTCACAAAAGCCTGAATTAGTAGGTTTAATTTTGCCAACTATTTGGCGGACTTTACAGCAGTCGGGGGATATTACGGGTAGTGCTATTCCTGATTTACAGGAAATGCAAACGGAAATGGCTGATTGGCCTGTGCAGTTAGTTAGTTTAACTAATGACAGAAATCAGCAGGTGATCGTGACTATTTCTGCTGCGTCTATCGCTGGTTTAAACCAGTCTCAAGAAAACACACAAAAACGACCTCGAACTTTGATTTTTGCGACGGATGGGAAAGTGATTTATAGTGATTTTACCCGTACAAACCAGCAAACGCTAATAGCGATCGCTCAACTTACTGATGACCAATCTCTAGCGTTACTGGTAGAAAAAAAACGGGGATATAGTCTGCAACGTTGGTAACAAACTAATCAGCGATTTGAATAGTTACCAAATAGGAGACTTATTCTTCGTCGCTGGGAGTTTCCACTCGTTCGCTTTTAAGACTTTGCAATTGCTCTAAAAGGGAATCTACCTCTGCTTGCAAGTCCATGAACTTTGCTTGCTGATCGTCTCGATAGTAGGCCCTTGTTAACTTCTTGACTAAGTTAGCGTGGGATTCGCACTCGGAAACACTGGATGACATAGTAGACATAGTTGTTTGCATTACAAACTTAACTCACACCGTTAGAGATAATAGTATAATATACTAATATTAATCTTTGTTAAAAAATTGTATAGTTTTCATCATATACTCTAATAGGTTACAAATGTAGTTATAAGAGACTCCGATCATGATGACGGTGTTCTGCAACTAACATATAAACTTGAAAAGTGGGATACTTGTCCCAAAAGCATTCCCAATTCCTAATCCTTAATTTAAGAAATTTTGAATCCCGTGACTTTGAGCCTGTCTGCTGCTAAATCTCATTGCCAACCATGGCCAGGGCTGATAGAAGCCTATCGTCAATACTTACCCGTCAGCGCAAAGACCCCCGTGGTAACGCTGTTGGAAGGTAACACCCCCTTGATTCCCGTGCCAGCGATCGCCGAACGTATTGGCAGACAGGTCAAGGTATATGTTAAATATGATGGTCTTAACCCCACTGGTAGCTTCAAAGACCGGGGGATGACAATGGCAATTTCCAAAGCAGCAGAAGCAGGTGCTAAAGCTGTGATTTGTGCCAGCACTGGTAATACTTCCGCCGCTGCCGCCGCCTATGCCAGAAGGGGCGGAATGCGTCCCTTTGTGCTAATTCCCGATGGCTATGTAGCTTTAGGTAAGTTAGCCCAAGCATTACTTTATGGTGCGGAAGTATTAGCAATTAAAGGCAATTTTGACCGCGCCCTAGAAATTGTCCGGGAAATGGCAGACAACTATCCCATCACTTTAGTTAATTCTGTCAACCCCTACCGTTTAGAAGGGCAAAAAACTGGTGCTTTTGAAGTTGTTGATGCCTTGGGTGATGCCCCCGATTGGTTATGTATTCCCGTGGGCAATGCGGGTAATATCACAGCATATTGGATGGGTTTTTGTCAATACCATCAAGATGGTAAATGCGATCGCCTACCCAAAATGATGGGTTTTCAAGCTGCTGGTGCTGCACCTTTGGTAAATGGTCAACCGGTGGCACACCCTGAAACCTTAGCCACAGCCATTAGAATTGGTAATCCTGCTAGTTGGGATAAAGCTGTAGCCGCCCAAACAGCGAGTCAGGGTAGTTTCCGCGCTGTGACTGACGAGGAAATTCTCGACGCTTACCGTCTATTAGCATCATCAGAAGGGATTTTCTGTGAACCTGCCAGTGCTGCATCTGTAGCAGGATTGCTACAGGTAAAAGACGAAGTTCCTACTGGTGCGACTGTGGTTTGTGTTCTCACTGGTAATGGTTTAAAAGATCCAGATACAGCCATTAAACATAGTCATGCTCAGTTTAAACAGGGTATCCCCGCCGATATTCAAGCTGTTGCGGAGGCAATGGGATTTTAAACAAATTTTAGAGTAGGAATTATACTCAACACTGCTAATTATTTGATTGTTGCAAGTAGGGGTTTAGCACTGCTAAACCCCTACAAATTTAGGTTTTTCGTAATTTTGTAAAATTTCATCTCCCCAGCATATTTAGTATATCTATTAAACGAGAATATCACTTACCTTAATCTTAATTTCTGGAAATACTTCACTTTTAATTAAATCATCACCTGTATAGATAAATTCTTCATAAAATCCTTCTACCAAAGATAACACTGTAATTTTATTTTGTTCAGGATCAACAATCCAATATTCAGCAATTCCCCTAGCTGCATATTCAGAACGCTTGAAACGATAGTCTCGGACTTCATTTTCAGAACCAGGTGATACCACTTCTACTGCTATTAATGGTGGTGGCATTTCATGGGTAATTGTTCCTCTGTTCGTAGTTTCTAAAGCAGCGCGACATTCTTCACCCAAGACTAATAAATCAGGGATTCTGACCTTAGTCCTACGCCCACTTACCTCAATCATAATCTCCTTGTATGCTAAGAGATGAAAAGGGATTATTTTAGCTAATTCTAACAATAATCGCATTGATATATCAGAATTAAAAATTGATTCTGCTGGTATTAAAACTAATTCTCCATCTACTAATTCATAACGATTATCAGTGCCATCATCATAGGCATAGTAATCTGCAAAGGAAAAATAATTGACTGGTGCTTGAGGAGTTTGAACCATAAATATAATTCCATTCTTTTAGTACATATTAGTACAAAATTTAGCCGATCGCTCCTGATTTGTAAAGTCTTTATACAGGAGGGATGATTTGTATAAAATTATCTAAATTAGGCTGTATTCAGCCCATTTCACTGTTGACTATGTTTGACATCTATCTATGGATAGATATTTATTGCTAGTTGTCAATCAAGTTTTTGTATGTAAAAATGCTGATCATGTCCTAGATAGCGATCGCTTGTTTTCCCGTCTGTTGCTCCTGATTTGTAATTTTGTTACGAATTGGGGGCAATTTGCGTAAAATCTCTGCTGAACGCCGATAGACAGATAAGAGCTAGAGGGCGATCGCTCCTAATTTATAAAGTTTCGTTAGAGGTAAAAAAAATGTCAGCCAGTGTACAAATGATGATTGACATCGGAGGTAGTGATGGATTACCCCATACATTCCTTTTAATTACAGACAAAAATGGAAAAACAACTGAATATGGTTTCGCTCCACTTCAAGAAAACACAATGTCAGGACCAGGTAAGATTTATATCACAGGAACAAATTCAACAGATAATCACGAATATCATTTCGCTACCACAAAGCAACTCCTAACCGACTCTCAGTATGCCAATTTGATGACATACATCAATCAATCGATTACCAATCCACCACACTACATTGTGTCTGGCTCATGGACTCCGGGCGATGGGACTAACTGCACAGGGTGGGCTGTTGAAGCATGGAACAAAGCTGGATTACCTACCAGTTTTGGAATAAATAATCGAGGTACTTGGAATCCTTATGGTCAAGCTATTTCGCATAATCTGCAATTACTTGCGGGGAAAGTTGTTGACCTTACAAAAGACATCATCACCGACCTCCAAAGATCCTTCAACCAAGCCCAAACTATCGTCAGCCCCATCATTCTCGATTTAGACGGCAACGGCGTTGACACAATCAGTAAATCTGCGGGAATCAATTTTGATCTCGATGGTAATAAATTTGCTGAAACCACTGGGTGGGTTGGTAAAAATGATGGACTCCTGGTATTAGACAAAAACGGCAATGGAAAAATAGACAACGGTACTGAACTATTCGGAAATAATACCCTACTCAAAAATGGCACTAAAGCCGCCAATGGTTTTGTAGCCTTAGCCGAATTGGATAATAATAAAGATGGCAAAATAGATGCTTCTGATACCGCCTATAACCAATTGCGTGTATGGAAAGATAGCAACAGTAATGGTGTAGTAGATACAGGGGAACTGCTGACTCTTACTCAAGCAGGTGTGAAAAGTCTGAACACCGGATATACTAACCAAACACAAACCGATGCACAAGGCAATCAACATTTACAAGTTGGTAGCTACACCCGTACAGATGGCAGTACCCGCGCCATGAATGATGTTTGGTTTGCTACTGATACTGCTCGCACTATTGATCAAGATATTGTCACTGTCAATGCTACTATTGCAGCACTGCCTGAATTACAAGGCTTTGGCAATGTTCGCAGCCTACAGCAAGCGATGGCGCGAGATACTAGCGGAAGACTGCAAACGCTGTTACAAAATTTCACTCAAGAAACGAACTCGGCTGCCAGAGACAGCATTATGACTACTTTGCTATACGCTTGGGTAGGAGTTGAAAACAACAATCCTAATGGACGTGATCCAAGCAAAGTCTATGGTCATCTGATTGATGCGCGTAAAGTTGAAGTGCTTGAAGCGTTTATGGGTCAATCATTTAAAGGGACTTGGTGCTGGGGAGAAACAGACCCCAATCCTCATGCACAAGCAACACCTATTCTCGAATCAATGTTTAGTAAGCTGATGCAATTCATGAAAAATCAGCTACTAGCACAAACCCAATTCAAAAGCCTATACAACAGCATTAGTTTGAGTTGGAACAACACCACAAACCAGTTTGATATTGATGTTAGTGCCACTATCACTGCTTTACAAACCAAGTACACGGCAGATGCAACTGCTGGCGCTATTTTGATACTAGATTTTGGTAACAAC
>JBJTTJ010000064.1:0-3264 GCA_046080125.1 Cuspidothrix sp. | reverse complement strand
CTTCGCTGGGGTCAACTTTGGTATTGAAACTTTTAAGCCGCCATAGAATCGAAGATGCGCGATATGGAATTTATAGCCATCGTTTAGGTGATTTATGGTTAGCTGGAGGTGCTTCTAATACAGGTGGTGCTGTGTTAAAACACTTTTTTAGCGATTTAGAGTTAGTTCGGTTAAGTACCAAAATTGATCCAACTCAAGCCAGTATGTTAGATTATTATCCATTGTTGAAACCAGGCGATCGCTTTCCTATTAATGACCCCCAATTATTACCAAAACTAGAACCACGTCCAGATCAACCTCACGATTTTCTCCACGGTTTATTGGCAAGTATGGCTAAAATAGAATCACGAGGATATGAACTGTTGCAAAGTCTAGGTGCAGATCCATTAACTCATATTTATACAGCTGGTGGTGGTGCTGCTAATTCTACTTGGACTGCTATTCGTCAACGTTATTTAAAAGTACCTATTGTTTCAGCACAAAATACGGAAGCAGCCTATGGAACTGCACTTTTGGCAATGGGAAAAATTAATTGGGAACGAACCACAGAGGACACAGAGAACACGGAGGAATGAGGGAAATTAGCCAGTTAATCATTTGCTAACTTTTACCAACTAATGCTATATTTCCCTTATGGCATACATACCACTGGTGAAAAGGGATCGAATTTCTGGGATTGCATCCAAACATTTTGAGGAGATATGCAGATGAGGGGAAAATCAAAAGCATCAAGAACCCAGCAGGGCAAAGGCTGTACGATGTCAAATCTTATGTCAGGGGCGATTCAACTAGAACTCCCACTATTTACTACTGTCGGTTTAGCTCCTCTCTTCGAGACGCTACGCGAACAAAACAGCGAGATGACCTCGATAGACAAATCGCTTATATGCAATCTCTCTACCCAGACGCAGAAATCATCAAAGGTAGCTTTAACTCGATTACGGGGAAAGATTAAATATCTAGTGGACGAGTTGCACAAAAAGACAGCTAGATTTTTAGTTGATAATTTCGATGTGATTTTACTTCCTACTTTTGAGACATCTATCATGTCCAGAAAAGCCCAGAGGAGAATCAGGTCTAAATCAGTTCGACAAATGCTTACTTTAACAGGACTTACGCAAAATATCTCTCAAACCCTCTTTTCTTCGTTCTCTTCGTTTCTTCGTGGTTCATTATTCCGTGACTTGTGCGTAAGTCCTATTTAAGTCACTACAAATTCAAGAAATTTATCAAGCACAAAGCCAATGAGTTTCATAAAATAGTAGTTGATGTCAATGAAGCATATACTTCAAAAACAGTAAGTTGGACTGGTGAAATCATCAATAATCTAGGGGGATCTAAAACTATCAAATCTCGGATAGATGGTAGAACCATGAATCGAGATTTGAATGGTGCGCGAGGAATTTATCTTCGTGCATTGGTTGATACGCCTTGGTTGAAAGAAAATCTCAACTTATGTATTTGTTAGCATTAGTTAGCAAAAAAGTATCGGTGAAAGATTATTTATTTGTAAGTTTTCATGTAAGTTTTTAAGTTAAATTTAATTCAGCATTCAATTGTTAATTTATTATGATCATGAACTTCATTTGTCGCTTGTCATTACTCTTACCTATTACCTTTTACCTATTACCTATTGCCTGTAATTTAGGTGTAACTCAAAATGCTATATTTGCAAATGCTCAAAGTTTAGAAGGGTTACAGTTAAGTCAAAATACTTTACCTAAATCTATCTCTCAAGCTGTTCTCAGGGATGCTTCTAAACGGTCTGGGGTAAAGGTTTCTGATTTGCAAATTACTCAAGTTACATCTACTATTTTTAGTAATCCCTGTATTTTTAAGTTTGGAGAAGTTTGTACCAGGGAATATAATCCTATCTCCGGTTGGGTTATAACTGTAAGGTTACAAGAACAATCTTGGATTTATCACGTTAATAAATCTAATTCACAAATTCTCTTAGATCCGAAAATCACTACTAGTAAATTATCGAAAAAAATCGCTAATAAGGTTTTGAGTGATGCTTCTAAACGTTCTGGTTTAGCAGTAAATTACCTGAAAATTACTCAGTCAAATCAGAAAACTTTTAGTAATTCCTGTGTTTTTAATTTCGGTGAAGTTTGCACTCAAATTTTTGATCCCATTCCAGGTTGGGAAGTAATTGTTAAAGTTAAAAGCCAATTCTGGACTTATCATGTAGATAATACTGGTACACGCATGGTTTTAGACCCTAAAATTACTAAAAGTTAAATTTGTTCTTCCGTACCTGTGATGCCAAATATGAGTTTATTTACCCCATAACCCCTATAAATAAAGGGTTTCATGGTTTTTTAATGCCAAATTTATGTTAAACTAAACTTCCCCCTAATAAAAATAACAAAACTCTTAACTGAAGGTAGTTCTGGGGATTTTTAACTACCTATTACTGGGTACATTTTTGGAAAAGGGCTTGTAGTAAGTGTTTGAAGCGATGCCTGCGGCGAGCGTAGCTATCGCCCTTAAATTATTATATCATCATCAACACTCAATTAATGTTAAGAAATCATGACAATTTACATGGGTACAAATATTTGGGTTATGATGCTCAAAAACCATGCTACACAAGACTTTCTGAGGATTTTTAGTACAAATGAACGGGGGAAGTTCAGTAATAAAACTTGAGTAGTATTAATATTGCGTTCAGTGTAGGAACGAAAACCTTGCCCCCAACTAGCGCGTACTCCTGCTTGGGCTGTTTGATGGTAAACCACATCTACATCTTCAAGAAGAGTATGCCAGTCTAAAACCTGAATATCTCCCTCAACTAATTCAAATGCAGGATGGTTCTGGAAATTGGCAATATTTTGCCGTTTGAGTTCAGGATTGTAGTAATCATTAAATTCATCAACACCAATAACTTGTTTCCCTTGTTTCAGCTTCGTGTTCCCAATGGCCAGTTGCGGTTTGATGGCATAGCCACAGATACAGAAGTGTTGAATGTTAAGAAAATCTTGATAAAAATAGCCCAAAATATGTTAAATTTTAGGCGAAGGATTAAAATATTTTGATTAACCATGATTATAAACTCATTTCCCAAGATTGTCAAAAATATCCTGGGAGGACTACTAGATCCTGGATCAAGTTAAAATCTTTATTCAATTCAGCAACGTCGATTATCACCTCAGATTCTCCTGGTTACTTAACCAAGTATCTAGGTCAGTGGGGTTGATAAAATCAAGGAGGACTTCTCCTAATGCTTCCAGCATGGGAACGGATAAAGTGCGAATTTGG
>JBJTTJ010000063.1:0-31399 GCA_046080125.1 Cuspidothrix sp. | reverse complement strand
TTCCTAATGGGCGGGCTTCTTCCTGTAATAATAAATGGTGAGTTTTGGCTAGATGGCGTAATCTTTCTAAGCGTTCATAGCGTTCGGTGATAGATTCCGGTTCATTGTTCCAATGTATTGCTATTGTTACTAGATAAGTTTGTAACAGCATATGTCCCAATTTCTTGGCTTTAGTAGCTAGATAATAGGAATTAAAATCATTAGATTCAATCAATAGGGGAACACGATCTACCACTTCTAAACCATAACCTTTAACACCAGCAATTTTACGGGGGTTGTTGGTGATCAAACGGATTTTTTTTATACCTAAATCCATAAGAATTTGCGCCCCCATGCCATAATCGCGCAAATCGGCGGGAAAACCTAAGCGTTCATTGGCTTCTACGGTATCTAATCCCATATCCTGTAAGGAATAGGCTTTTAGCTTGTTAATTAAGCCAATACCTCGTCCCTCTTGACGTAGGTAAACAACGACACCTTGACCAGCATTTTCAATCATTTTTAATGCGGCTTCTAACTGCATTCGACAATCACAACGCAAAGAACCCAAGGCATCACCGGTTAAACATTCGGAGTGCATTCGCACCATTACAGGTTCATCTCGGAAATTTGCCAGATTTCCCTTGACAATTGCGACGTGCTCTGTATTATCTAGGGTGTGACGATAGCCGTAGATATTAAATTGGCCGAATTGGCTGGGGAGTGCGGTAATAATTTCTCGATAGATGAGGCGATCATTTTGGAGGCGATAACTAATTAAATCAGCAATGCTAATGATTTTGAGATGATGGTCTTGAGCATATTCAATTAACTGATTTAACCGCGCCATTGAACCATCAGGGTTTTGAATTTCACAAATTACCCCGGCGGGGTAAAGTCCAGCTAATCGAGAGAGGTCTACAGCGGCCTCTGTATGTCCGGCGCGTTTGAGTACACCTCCTTGTCTAGCCCGCAAGGGGAAAATATGTCCAGGACGGCGCAGGTCTTGGGGTTTTGTAGCTGGGTTGAGAGTGACTTGGATAGTCCGGGCGCGGTCTTCGGCGGAAATACCTGTACTAACGCCTAAATGGGGACCGGCATCAATGCTAACAGTAAAGGCGGTTTGGTTAGTGTCGGTGAGGTTAGTAACCATTAATGGTAGGTCTAGTTCATCCAGGCGATCGCCTGTCATGGCTAAACAAATTAACCCCCTGGCTTCCACCGCCATGAAATTGATCATGTCTGGGGTGGCAAATTGGGCGGCGCAAATTAAATCGCCTTCATTTTCTCGATTTTCGTCATCCACTACCACAAGGGCGCGACCGGCTTTGAGATCGGCCAAAGCGGCATCAATAGAATCAAATTTAAAGGTTTGGGTGGTCTTAGGCTGTGACACAGAAAATTTCCAGCTACCAACGTAAATTTTTTTAACAATTTCTTATTGTAAATTGTAGCTTGTTTCTCGGAATTAGATATTTTTGTGTGATAACTCAACTTTTGAGTGGCAATAACATAAGTTTTTCTGGTTGCTGTTGTGATTATCCACAGCAGTGTATTTTTTACATTATAAAAATATATACTTAAATTTGCGTATTTCGGTGATAGGATATACTTCTAATCATTAGTAAATACAAAAACGAAAACTGGACCGAAATTATCCGGAACTGGGAGAACTATGGATGGATAATCAAATAGTAGATGCACCTTAATTAAACCATTACCCTCGGCTTGTAGCTGAGGGTCTTTTTTTTCCCTTGGGATTTTCATTTTAACAACTGATGATCAAGAATGTCAAAAATTTATTTGAAAATAGCAGGTAGTAAATTGGGGGCTAACCATAGAGCATAACCAATGAAACCAAATATTAGAGTAATTAAAACAGTAGCTATATAGCTAATGCACATTAGTAGACCATCAGCCTCAATGGTAGCGATCGCCAAGAGTAAAATTCCCACGGTAGGAATAGGATTAGTCAGGGGAATTGGGGAAATAAGTAAGATAGCTAACCAAGAGATACACAGGCCATTCAATCGCCAAATTAAAGGATGATTAGCTACTTTCTCCAATCGTGGCCGGGCAATTTTTTCGATAATTTTGGTAACTCGACGCAGATTTTGGAGAATAACTTGGGCGAAACTGGTGGGAAATTGATAGTTAGCGATTTTTTTGGGTAGCCATGGCGATCGCCGCCCCAATACCATTTGTAATGATAAAATTAAGCAAGCACCGCCCAGAGGACTGGTTAAACCTGGAGGCATAGGAAATAAAAAAGGTAATACCAACAGTGCAATTACCAAGCTAAAACTCCTCTCGGAAGTTTCCGTGAGAATGTCACCTAAAGTCAAAGGTTGTTCACTTAAACGTTGGAGTAGGGATTTAATATCTTGGGAAAACCTTAAATTCATGTTTGTGATCGGTAAAAAAAGTTAATCATACTATACCAAGATTACAGTTCTGGTACTAAAACCGCTATAGCTTTAGGAATGACACGAAACACAGCCGGAGTATGGGTGGTGATTTCTCCATCCGTATTAATAGAATGGGGTCTGCGGGTATAAACTGTCATTTCTTGACCTTGAATAGCCCGGACACTTTGCCAATTAATATGTCTACCTTGTCGCATAGATGGAAGGAATGGTATTATCTGCCACCAATGATCAATTTCTAAACTATAAAGATCAAGTCTTTCATCATCTATAGCCGCATCATGAACTACAGCCATACCCCCACCATAATAGCGACCATTACCGATGGCAATTTGCACAGTTTTGACCAGAAATGATTCTCCATTGACTTGAATTTCTGCATGAAAAGGGCGGGATTTCCAAATTACTTGCAATGCAATAGCGGCATAGGCAAATATACCCCAACGGCGTTTAATTTCCTTGGTTAATCCCTGAGTAATCTTCGCACTTAATCCCAAACTAGCAACATTAAAAAAATACTTACCATTGACCCAACCCAAATCAATCCGGCGTAATTTTCCCCTGGCAATAATTTGACAAGCTTGGGGAATAGAATTAGGAATACCCAATGTTCTAGCTAAATCATTAGCAGTTCCCAAAGGTAAAATTCCTAAAGGTAATTGAGTATCAACTATGGCTTCTACAGTCGCGTTAAGTGTACCATCACCACCACCGACAATTACCAAATCTATTTCCTTCTGGTAGCGGCGAATCACTGCCGGTAATTCTGTGGGATTTTCTGTAGATTCTGTAATTATCTTGAACCCTAATTGAGTTAAACAATTTATTGCCTCTTGGTAACGTCCTTGTCCTTGACGGGCATGACGATTTATTAATAGTAGTACGCGATCGCTCATCCTACCTACCTTTTTCTCTTGGGTTTGTATATCAAATTATCTATGATCCGTTTACTCAAAATTTTAGTATTGGATATTCAAAAGGTTTACACCTAACTTGTTATACAATAGAATACAGTAATATATCTATACGGTGTTTTTATTTTTCTTATGGATTATTTTCTAACTATTTCATTGTATCTAATTTATTAATGACCATTACGCCCATTATTTTCTCATTTTTCTCTGGTTCAGGTTTCCTCGACTTAGGGTTTGAAACCACAGGTTATAACATCGCTTACGTCAATGAAATATTTCCTCCTTTCATGTCTGCATACCGTTATGCACGGGAAAATCTCAAACTCCCATGTCCTGAATATGGATATCATCAAGGTGAAGAGGCCGATGTTAGCAAATTAATCACAGGAACACCAGCAGAAAAATTAAATCAATTGGTGAAAGATGCCCGTAAATCACATTATATAATTGGCTTTATTGGTGGTCCGCCCTGTCCAGATTTTTCTATAGGTGGTAAAAACAAAGGATATTTAGGAGATCATGGTAAACTTTCAGATGCTTATATTGAATTAATTTGTCAAAACTTCCCCGATTTCTTTCTATTTGAGAATGTCAAAGGTTTATGGAAAACGACAAAACACCGCTTGTTTTTTGAATCTTTAAAAATAAGGTTACAAAAAGCAGGTTATATTTTAACAGAAAAGTTGATTAATGCTATTGAATACGGTGTACCTCAAGATAGAGACAGAATTATTTTGATTGGGTTTAAAAATAATTTTCTCCAAGATATAGGTATGAAAATTAGTAGCCATGAGGTACTTCCTCAAGGTGCTTTCCCTTGGAATAATCACATTTTATATCCTCAAGAAAAAGTTTTTACTTACCCTTGGCGCAAAACTGACCCTTTTAAAGAAAATTCTCTATTTCCTTGTCCTGATGATATTCCTGAAGAACTAACTGTAGAATATTGGTTTAGAAAAAATAATGTTTTGAATCATCCCAACGCTAAAGATTATTTTCAACCCAGGGCAGGCATTGTCAAATTTACTGTTGTTGATGAAGGAGATGATTCTAAAAAATCCTATAAACGTCTGCACCGATGGCGATATTCTCCCACAGCTTGTTATGGTAATAATGAGGTACATTTACATCCCTATAAAATTAGGAGAATTTCTGTTGCTGAAGCGTTAGCTATCCAATCTTTACCGGAAAATTTTCTCCTACCAGAGAATATGTCACTGACGAATAAGTTTAAGACTATTGGTAATGGCGTTCCATATTTGGCGGCGAAAGGTTTAGCAGAAACGATGCTTGATTTTTTAAAAAGTAGGGTTAAATTAAGGATATAAAATAAAGATATTTATGTAATTTTATTACTTAACTTAATAAATTTTGATTAGTATTATAAAGTTTTTGAACTATTTTAAGCATATCTAATATTAAAAGATTCCAATCACTAGGGGTTTTCGGTAATAAATCATTCTTTTGGTTGGGACGTAAATGAACTATTTGATTTCTCAGATTATTCAAATAACTACTAGGACTAGTATTTTGTTCATTATTTTTGTTAGGATATTGATATTGGTAATCTACATTTATTGATTCCAGCAACTTTTTAAAAGAATCTTGAAATTTAGGCTCTAATTTTGTGTTTTCATAAAAATCATTATAAAAATCTTCAAGAGATTTACCTGTCAATGCCAATTTATCATAAAAAGGCTTAAAAAAATACAGAGGTTGTAATCTTTCAATGCACCTATATAAGTCCAAATAAGCAAATTTAAAGTCAGAAGCTACATAACTCGCCAAAATATTATCAAAAGGAATATATTTATTGCCATTATCGAATATATTTCTAAACTCTTGCAATACATCTGGACTATATGGTAACAAACAATGACCACTGCTTTCGGTTAACGCAATACCTGTAATTTGACTCAATTCTTCTTTTTCAGAAAACCTGCTAATTATTTTATATAAATCAATATTTGGAAAGTAATCTTTTACGCTAACTCCATTAATTTCTACCTCGATATTGACTTCTTTATATCCTTTTTTATTAATATTCCACTCACCTTCTAAAATTTCCTCTAATTTTGATTCATCAGTATCTTTTTTAATAGATAAATCTAATTGATCAATAATACCTACCCAAATACCAGAATTAATATCTTCTTCTTGTAAAAAACTGGGAATTTTAGATAAAAATTCATGATTAACTAATACCAAATAATTATTATTTTGATAAATAAGCCAAGCACTATAAAAATCAGGAAATAAACGGACTTTATTATCAATTTTCAGGTATTTTAACCAATTCTCACAAGTATCATCACCATAAATAGTGTAATTTTCTTGTGTAGTCACAACAGATTTTATCTTGTTTATAACATTTGCAATTGATATTTTTATAGTTATGCTCATAATTTTTAGTAAAATTTATTCCAGCAAACAGCAAAAGAGTTAATTTCAGGTTCAGAAAAAATCACTTTAAATGCATCTAAAAAAGCCTGACCATGTTTTATTTTGGGCAAAAATTGTATCTTTTCTTTCAAAATATCTAAGGCCAAAAACTGACGATTTTCATGGATACTTTGAGATTTAATTTGATCTCGTAATTTATTTAATTTAGTCATTGTATCTTGAAAATTGTATTCTACTCTTTCATGTTCTTTTTCTAAATTGCTTCCTAGTAAACCAAATATTTTTTCTGCACAAGCTACCATAAAACTAACTCTGATAATGTGGGTAGTAAAAACATAACGATCTTCAATTTCTAAAAGTAGTTGATCAATTTCAGTCATGATGGAAAAAATATCTTCAAATTTATCAATAGTGCCTCCCGATTTTTCCCTAATTAAATTCATAATGTCTAAAGCAGCATGATATTCAGCTAATTGTTCTTTTTTATTAATTTTAATTTTTCTAGAAGTAAAAGCTAAAAATAGTTGCACAATTTCCGACTGTTTATATAAATTTTTAGCAATCAAATTATCTAAATGAGGAATATCATATCTCCACTTTTTGAGAATTGGTTTAAAAACTACCTCTAATTGTTTATCAAGTTCCCAAGGAATTTGACCAGAATTAAGTATTAACATTCTATATAATAAAGCTGATTCATCTTGAGTAAACCAAAATTCAACTCTCAAATTATGATTAATATGATCTTGTTTAATAGCCTCTTTTAATGCTTGTATCCTCTGCATTCCATCTAAAATACTGATATCTTGTTTTTGTTCTTCAATTAATGTAAAAAATTTATCTTTATTGATTTCACGATTAGTCATACAACCTAAAACAATAGGAGGTAAAATCGCCCCTTTTTGCAAATCTTCCACCATTTGATTACGAATAATTTTAGCAGACCTAGTTTGTAAAACTTCCCTCTGCTCATCAAGGTTGCCTTTTTGTTCATGAATATCATTGATAAATTCTATAAAATCAGGGATTCCCACTACTGTAAGTACAGAGTAGCAATTAAGATTTGTATCTTTTTGAATATCAATTATTTTGAACTTCATAGATAGATCCATATTTTGGCTGCTTATATACATATCTGAATTATACACTCCATACTTGCTGTTATGTTAATTATAATTCAGGAAAACTATAATCCCCTCTTACCTGCCTATTAATTGGCGAGTAAGGGGGGATATGGAGAAATTGTGATATTTTTACTAAAATTCTCTAACCTACATCATCATGAGCGAAACGGTTAAACAGGAAGTCTAACGCGTAGTTACGGAGTTGATAATATTGAGGGTCTTCCATAATTCTCGCTCTATCTCTGGGACGAGAAAAAGGAATTTCCATCACTTCCCCAATTTTGGCATGAGGTCCATTGGTCATCATTACTAACTTATCAGCTAAGAATAACGCCTCATCAATATCATGAGTAATCATCAAAACTGTACAACGGTTATCATTCCAAATTTTCAGTAATTCCTCTTGTAATTCTTCCTTGGTGATAGCATCCAACGCCCCGAAAGGTTCATCTAAAATCAATACTTTCGGACGAATAGCTAAAGCACGGGCGATAGAAACACGCTGTCTCATCCCCCCAGACATTTGCATGGGTTTCTTTTCCATGGCATCAGCTAAACCCACCATTGCTAAATGATCCCTAACAATAGCGCGTTTTTCTGCTTCTGGTTTGGTAGGATAAACGGCATTTACAGCTAAATAAATATTGTCAAAAGCTGTTCTCCAAGGTAACAGGGCATAGTTTTGAAATACTACCATGCGATCTGGACCTGGTTTTACAATTGGTTGTCCTTCTAATAATACCTGCCCAGTGGTAGGAGTATTAAAACCGGAAACCATGTTTAATAAAGTTGATTTTCCACAACCAGAGTGACCAATGACACAAATAAATTCACCCTGTTCAACTTCTAAATTTACCCCATCTAGAACGGTGAAAGGTCCTTTTTTGGTGGGATAGGTTTTAGTAACTTCTTGAATTTGTAAAAATGGCTGACGGTTACGAATTTGAGTAGGTGCTTGCATTTGGGTTTTAGTAGAAGGGTTGTGAGAAGTCAGAGTACGGTTTTGCATAATTTATTTTACTGGTAATTGGTAATTGGTAATTGGTATAAAATCCCCGACTTCTGGCAAAAACTGGGGTATTGAGATGATTAAAATCAGAAGTCGGGGGTCTGGTTTATGCTGCTACTTTTCGGGGAGCATCAAGAATAACCTCGGCCACAGAAAAATCCCGTTTAATTTTCAAGCTGGTAAGATATGCAAAAGGATCATCAGCGTTGAAGGGTTGACCATCGAATAATTTGATTGGTTGACGGGTGTAGCTAATATCTAAACCCAATTCTCTGGCGGCGGTACTAAATACACCAACTCGACAAACTCTTTCCACTATTTCCACCCAGTTACGTGGGAAAGGGGTTTCTCCCCATCTTGCTAACTGTGTCATTACCCAAATTTGCTCAGTTCTGCTAGGACGATTAATAGCAGATTCACTGTAAAATTGATGGTGGGCATAGTCTCGCATGGGATGAGTTAAATCGCAGGTGTTAGTGCCATCGGGATCTTCAATTTGGATAAATTCTATGTCGGTACTGACGTATTCTCGACTTGCGAGAATTCGTCTTACTTCTTGGGCATTTTTAGGATCGGCACAGTATTTACAGGCTTCTAGTAATGCTTTGGTTAAAGCAATATGAGTATTTGGATAGTTATTTGCCCAGTCTTCTCTGACTCCTAAAACTTTACCAGGATGTCCTAACCAAACTTCTAAATCTGTGGCAATGGTAAAACCTGAACCTTCTATTGCGGCGCGATAATTCCAAGGTTCACCTACACAATAACCGTCAATTGTTCCACCTTTTAAATCTACTACCATTTGGGCTGGAGGAATATTTCTCATTTCTACATCAATATCAGGATCAATTCCTCCTGCTGCCAACCAATAACGCAAGAGTAAATTGTGCATTGATGCGGGATGTACTACGCCCATTCTGTGCATTTGATCACGGGTTTGGAGCAGGTAGTTTTTGAAATCTGAAAGACTGTGTACCCCCTGATCATAAAATCTTTTCGCTAGGGTAATGGCGTTACCGTTGCGTGTCATGGTGAGGGAACTAACAACTGGTAAAGGTTGGTTTTTATTGCCTCCTAATGACAACCACATGGGCATTCCTGATGGCATTTGGGCAGCATCTAAATAACCGCCGCTGATACCATCAACAATACCGCGCCAGTTGCTTTCTCTAACTAAATTAACTTCATCTAAACCATGTTTGACAAAGAAGTCTTTCTCTTTAGCTACTGCTAGGGGCGCACAGGCTGTAATGGGGAGAAAACCAATTTCTAGATTTATTTTTTCTAAACCATGACGGGCGATCGCTGGAGTTTTTCTAGCCCGTAATTTTTTGATCCGTTTTTGTTGGTTCAAAAAGTAAATCATTTCACTGCGTAAACTGTAGTAGCTGGGATGTTCTACTACTTCCATCCGTTTACGAGGTCTGGGAATATCTACTTCTAAGATATCACCAATTTTTGATTCTGGTCCATTGGTTAACATCACGATTCTATCAGATAATAAAACCGCTTCGTCTACGTCGTGTGTCACCATGACGGCCGTAACTTGGTTTTCTTCGCAAATTTTCATTAATTGTTCTTGCAAATTACCACGAGTTAATGCGTCTAATGCACCGAAGGGTTCATCTAATAGTAATAGTTTAGGACGAATTGCCAAGGCACGGGCGATCGCTACCCGTTGTTTTTGTCCTCCAGATAACATCCCTGGTTGTTTGTCAGCATGGGGACGTAAACCCACCATATCTATATGGCGTTCGATGACTTCATTGCGTTCTGCTGCTGGCATTCCATTTAATACTGAATCTACCGCTAAAGCAATATTTTCTCTCACAGTTCGCCAAGGTAATAGAGAGTAGTTTTGGAAAACTACCATCCGATCTGGACCAGGTTTTTTAATTTTTTGACCTTCCAGAGTGACTAAACCTTCTGTGGGTAAATCTAACCCGGCAATCATATTTAAAAGAGTAGATTTTCCACAACCAGAGTGACCGATTAATGAAATAAATTCACCTTTTTTTATTTCTAAGTTAATGCCTTTGAGGGCGATATATTGACCGCCACCGGTTAATTCAAAGACTTTATCAATTTGATCAACAGCAACAAATACTGACATAATATTTTGGTAATTGGTAATTGGTAATAGGAAGAAAAAGATTCTCCCTTTTTCCTCTGCTTAGAGTTTCTACTTTTGTTCTGGTAAAATCCAGTTTTGTAATGCAGCCATTAATTTATCGAGGATTAAACCGACAACACCGATATAAACTAGAGCCAAAATAACTTCACTAACGTTGTTATTTTGATAAGCATCCCAGATAAAGAAACCGATACCTACAATACCAGACATAACGATTTCCGCCGCAATAATCGCCAACCAAGCCAAACCGATGGCAATTCTTAAACCTGTGAAAATGTAGGGTAAAGCCGCAGGAATTAAGATGTTAAAGAAATACTCTTTTTTAGACAGTTGCAACACTTTAGCAACGTTGTTGTAATCGTTGGGAATTTCTTTCACACCTACAGCAGTGTTAATTAAAATTGGCCAAATTGCAGTGATGAAAATTACGAATAATGCTGCGGGTTCGTTTTGGTTTAAAGCTGCTAAGGAAATGGGAACCCAAGCTAAAGGCGGTACTGTTCTTAATAGTTGAAACAGGGGATCTAAAGCTTTAGACATGGTTTTATTCACACCAATTAATACCCCTAAACCAATACCAACAATGGCTGCTAAGGTATAGCTAATAGCGACCCGTTGAAGGCTCGCCAAAATTTGCCAAAATAACCCTTTATCTGTACCCCCTTCGTCATAAAAAGGATATATAATTAATATCCAAGTGTCTTGAATAACTTTGATAGGACCTGGTAATGTTGCATCAGGAGTCGAGGAAAATAGTTGCCAAATAGTTAGAAAGACAACTAAGGCAATAGCAGGAGGCACAAGTTCAGGAAATTGCTTTTGCAGATTTGATAAAAACGTATTATCAAATTTAGGAGTTACGGGGCGTTTTTGAGCTAAGGTCATGAATTTTTCCTCAAATTTATGAATTGGTAAGATTGTTTTTCAAAAAGGGTATTAGATGCACTTTGCCTGTAATTAGGCTTTTTTGATTTTCAAACTCTGGAGATATTCTTCAGGTTTATCAGGGTCGAATTTCACGCCATCAAAGAATGTCTCTACTCCACGAGAGGTACTGGTGGGAATGTCAGCCGCAGGAACTCCCAACTCTTTAGCTGCTGCTCTCCAAATATCTTCGCGGTTAACTTTTTTGATTAATTCTTTAGCTTTGGTAGCACCATTAGCTATGTAATCTTTAGTCAAAAATCCCCAACGGACGTTTTCAGTAATGAACCATAAATCATGGCTTTGGTAAGGATAAGAAACACTACCTTTTTCATCTTTCCAGTAGTAAGCAGCCATTGATTTATCATCAATTTTCCGTCCATCACCCATATCATACTTACCTTGGTATGGTAGGGCTAAAATGTCTGGTGAATTTAAGCCAAAATACTTTTTAGATGCCAGAATTTCTGCTGCTTCTTTGCGGTTGTCAAAGTTATCTAACCATTGTTGGGCTTCCATGATGCCTTTTAATAAGGCTTTTGTAGCCTTGGGATTTTGGTCAACCCAATCTCCCCTCATGGCAAAATATTCTTCGGGGTGATTTTTCCAAATTTCGGCGGTTAATGCGGCCATGAAACCAATTTTGTCATTAACGAGGCGATATGGCCAAGGATCTCCGGTACTGAAAGCGTCCATTGTACCGGTTTTCATGTTAGCAACAGTTTGTGCGGCTGGTACGATTAATAATTTGACATCTGTATCTGGGTCAATGCCACTAGCTGCTAACCAATAACGAATCCATAAATCTTGGTTAACATGGGGAAAGGTAAAAGCTGCGGTGAAGGGTGTGGAAGATTTGAGTTGGGCAAATAGGGGTTTAGCAGCATCGAGTTTTAAACTAATGCCTTTACCAAGGTGTTTGTTAGCGATCGCAATTGCATTCCCATGTGTCACTAACTGCGCTAACACATACATAGGAATAGGTTTATTACCTTTAGTAATTTTCCCTTCTGTAATTAAATGTGGCATAGGCATCTGCCATTGACCACCATCAATACCACCACCAGCAGAACCAATTTCCACGTTATCTCTTGCAGAACCCCAAGATGCTTGTTTAGAAATTTCTACTTCTGTCATGCCATATTTGGCAAAGAAGCCTTTTTCTTTAGCAATAATTAATGGTGCAGATTCTACAATAGGAATAAATCCTAATTTGGCTTTAGTAGTTTCTGGTTTTTGTTCAGCACTAATATTAGCTGTTGGTTGAGTGCCAGTTTGTGTGGATGTACCGCCCGTGTTGCCTGATTTCGGTGGGTTGCCTAAACAGCCTTTAAGTAATACAGCGCCAGCTGATACCCCCGCAGTGACAATAAATTTACGACGAGAAACTTGATTAAAAAATTCAGACATGGCACATCTCCTGGGTTTACCAAATTTATTTTTTCAAACGAAAGTACAGGCAAAAAATAAACACATCTCTTGCGCCTTTGTGGAAATCTTTCAGTTTATGGTCATCAAAAAATCACACCTTTTTTATTAAAAAAGGCTAACTTCCCTATTGATGACATAGATGGTACAACTTCCGACTAGATATGAAGCAGGGGCATCACTTAGCTGATGGAAACTATATTACAGTCTTTCTTCTATAAGTGATCACTTCTAAACTCAAATTATTACAAAAATATTATATTGGATATATAAGTAAAAACTTATTTATTTCTCTAAAATCTGTGATGAGAGTCTAATCTATGTATTAAAATCTATGATTTATATAGATGAAAATAGATATAAAGACCGGGAATCAAGGTTTACTGTGTTGTTATAAAAAATTACATAGATAATTACTTATATAAATAATATAATTAAACTTTGAAAAGAGATTTTAGGAGTTCAGAAGAGCAAGTCCTAAGTTGACAAGAGTCAGGAAATAAAGTATCGCTAAAGCGAAAGCTGAGTTCTTATGCAAGTTAAAGGTCTGTTGCTATACCATCAAAAATCAAGTTCTTTTTCAAGTTCTACATAATTTCTTCTTCTACAGTATTTCCACAGTTCCTTTATATCCATCAATTTTTAATTGTTGACCATCTTGGAGGAGATAGGTTGCACCACGCACGTCCATGACTGCGGGAATACGGTATTCACGGGCGATAATTGCCCCGTGGGAAAGTTTACCGCCAGCTTCGGCAATTAAACCACCAGCTTGGACAAGGACAGGGGCCCAACCGGAATCTGTGTAGGGGACGACTAAGATGGTATTTTTATCAATATCATGGGCTGCTTCTAAGCTGCGTAATACTTTCACCCTGCCGATAATTTGTCCTTGACTGGCGGGAATACCTAATAAAATGTTGTCTGAGGTGTCAATTACAGGTGTGATGGGGTGAGGGGGATTATAGCCATAAACGACGGAGGGAACTTGTTGAATTTGGCTATCTTGGAGATATTGCGATCGCCTGTTGGTGATAAATTCTAATAGGTGATTTCTTAAATCTACATCTGGGTTGATCACTAAACTACGAATTTCTTCTAATTCCAGAAAGAAAACATCTCCCAGTTCCAATAAAACCCTAGACTCAAGTAGAATCTGTTCTATAGCCAAGAATGTCCATCGTAATTCTGCTAACAAGCGAGAATAAACTTCTGTCACCCTACCTTTAAGGTCTACTCGTCTTTGTACGGGATTTGCTTGTCGGGTGCGAGATTCTTCTAAATTGCCCTCTGGTCTGATTTGTACCAACTGGATAAACAATTGTTTGACTGGTTGGGGATTTTCTTTCCAGGTGGGAACGGAAATATCCGTAGCGACTTGGCTTAAATAACCATAATCCTCAAGTAATTCGTTAAAATCATATAAAATCCTTTGTCCCTCTGTTGTTTCCGCCAACTGAGTAAATATTTCCTCTGGTTTATACTCATAGTTGCCAGCTATTAGGATTTTTCTTGCATCTGCTGCCAGAATACGCATCGCTCTGAGTGATGCTATCTCTGGGGTGACACTATGATCAATTTCTTCTTCTTTTGCCCCCAAAACTGATTGACGGATGGCGGCGCTCAAGGGGGCTAAGATGCTGTAATAAGTACCTCGACGTAGTAAATTGAGAATTAAATCTATGCGGTGTAATAATTGATCTAGTGATAATTCCGTAATAACGACATTGGATAATTCCGTTAATCCTGGAATGAAGAGTTGGCGATAATCGGATTTAAAGTCTTTTTCTAAATCTATTTCCCGTTTAAGTAATTTTGTTAGTCCGGGGAGATTGGCCAAGGTGGAATCTAGGGGGGGTTTACTCATGCTTGCACCTCTAGTGAGAAATTCCAGACTTTCTGGGGGTAATCCCATTTCTAAGAAGATCTCTCCCAGTAGGGAAGCATTAAAGTAAGCTCTAGAGTAGTGGAGTATTGCTGTTTGAGAAAAGTCTAAGCCTTTAGCGCGATCGCCTAAAACTATCGTAAAAATTTCCCCCCACACCCCACAGGTTAAAGGGGAATTTACAGACCAAGTTAGGGGATGAATAACTCCGGGAATGACCTCGGCGGCGATTTTCCTTGTCCATAGTGGTAATAAAGTTGTAATTGGCCTGGTCTGTAACACCCATAGATTTTGCCCGTCGTAACTCCATTCTATATCCTGGGGAATGCCTAAATAACGTCTTTCCAGGCGGCGGGCTAGGTATCCCACCTGTTTAATTAAGGCTTCGGGAACTCTGCCACTACCTTCAAATTGCAGACAAGATAATTGATCATCTCCTGTAATCACCACTCGATATTCTTCCGGTGTGACTTTACCAGATACAAGTTGACTGGGACTACCTTCCACAGCTTCAATAACTACGGCTTCACCCTGTTGGCTAATGGGATCTCGACTAAAGGCTACTCCAGAAAATATGCTTTGAACCTGTTGTTGAATCAGTACCCCCATGGCCGCCCCTTCTGACTGACGATGGCGACGATATTCTACGGCGTTAGGTTGATAGTAGGAGGCTTGGACTTGAGCGATCGCTTGTTCTAGTTCCCTTTTACTGGTGACATTTAAAATCGTCTCATACTGCCCGGCCGCGGAGGCTTTTTGGGAGTCTTCCCCAATGGCGGAAGAACGAACTACTAAAGGTGAAAGGGGTGACGGTTGCAAAAATTCAATTAAATGTCCGGGATCTTCTTCTGGCTCTAGTACCCAACCTTTAGGAACTGCATAACCCCAGCGTTTAATTTGCGATAATGTGGCAGATTTTGCTCCCACGACTTCCCCATCTAAGTCATCATCTAGGGTAATGATCCGATCTTCATGATTGAGATATTGCATTACCTGTTGGGATTCTGATTCTGCTTCCTCTACTGGGAGATTCAAATCATCGGGAATTTGGTTATAAATCCAATAAATTAACCCAGACAACCCAAATGCAGCCACAATTCTCAATACATCCTGGGAATGGATAATGCCTACAAATAGGGGAAATAGAACTAAAACTCCAAATTTGATCGTTTCTTTAGATCGGGTAATCAGAAAGCCAATGGCTGCTATTATGCTCACAAATGCCACTACCAAGGGATCATGCGCCAGCAATCCCCAGGCTACATTAGTAATACCAGAACCTTTAGTTGCAGTGTACCTACCAGCAACCAAAGCTGTTAAAGCGATAATTTCCCAGGTTGCTTGGGAAGGAAAACAATAGTGGGCGATGGTGACAACGGCAATTCCTTTAAGGGCTTCAGAAACTACACAAATATTTCCTGCTAATTTACCCCCATGATAGAATGCGGCGGCAACACTAATATTCCCCGTGCCCATCTTGGCTAAATCTTTACCACTAACAGCATAGGTGATCCAGCCAATCAGAGGTACTGCTCCTATGAGGGGACTAACAATTAAAATAATGATGATACCTAAAAAATTAATCATTCTCTGATCTTTAAGCTTAAAATTTAAGTAAACCTCTTGGTTATTAACAATAATTCAAATAGGTAGACCTGATATCACCAAAATATGTGAAGAAAATTAACATCCATCAAAACTTCCCCACTTCCGCCCCTGTCTCCTGTTATAAAGGACACTAGAAAACAATTAAAGTTTTGCCAGTGTCTTTGAGTATTATTCCAGGAATCTAACCTAGCGCATAAGCAGAAGTAAGTGACCAAAGGATTAATCCAGCTATTGATCCTAAAAGTATCACAGTGGAGATCGTAATAACTTTAGGTGAATCTGCACCCTCAAATTTCATGATTCCGCGATTTAAATCGGACATAGTGCTCTCAACCTCCCTAAATTACCGGGCTAATCCATCCGTTCTGATTTTAGTCCTTCTGTTGCCAGATGGTGTTAAATTCTCATGACAATTTTCAGCAAACAACAGACAAGATGGTGTGACTGTGTTTCAATTAAGTTCTGTCTCGAGCCTGTCCCGACCGTAGTCGAGGGGCGCGGTTGAGACTTATGTGAAAAGACTACCACCATTATGGCTTGGTTTTCGCGTCAGCAATAGTCTTAATTCCATACTTGATGTCACCTGATTATATATCAAGTAGTTGATTTTTTCCTAAAAATATATTGATTTTTGTCAATATTAAGTATGGTTTTGTCGCTGAAATTGTCAACTTAGGACTTGCTCACTAACAATATTTGCCACCAATATTATCATCACTCCCCATCAAACACCACAAAGGTGTCACAATATGGATTGTTAACTTTTCTAAACTAACATGATAAAAGCAATTTGGAATGGTGCTGTTCTAGCCGAAAGTGACCACACTGTGGTGGTAGAAGGAAATCACTACTTTCCTGCTGACGCTATTAACAAGGAATACTTCACCGATAGCAGCACTCACACCACTTGTCCTTGGAAGGGAGTTGCTAGTTACTACAGTATTGAAGTAAATGGACAAGTTAATAAGGATGCAGCCTGGTATTATCCCAGCACTAAGGAAAAAGCCAAAAATATACAAGGTTATGTCGCCTTCTGGAAAGGGGTAAAAGTCGAAGCTTAGACTAATATTAAATCGCAATTTTGCTCTAATCTTTGATTTTGAAAATATGGATAAGGTGGGTAACACCCACCCCTACATTAGTTAAAAGAGTCTAACTAAAATGTGAGGTTAATCTGTTGTTTTTAATCTTTAGCAATGACAATATCATTTGATTTAATGACGGCATAAGCTTCTGTACCTTCCAATAGTTCTAACTCTTCAGCCGAAACTCTAGTAATCATTGCAGTTAACTCCACTTTGTGGACAATTTCTAAGGTTACTTCAGTATTGACACTTCCTGTGGTAATTCTTTTTATAATTCCTTTAAGAATATTACGAGAACTCACTTTTAACGGTTTTTTGGGACTAACAATTGGCAATTTATCTAGGTCAGTTTCTATTTTTGCCTCATTTGATAATGATACAGGAGTTGATGAGTGTTTATTCAGTCCTCGTACTAGTTCCCGTAAAATCTCTGTTTTAGTCCGTTGAGAGTTTTCGCAAAACTCTTCTAAAATTTTACGTTCTTCTTCAGATGTTTGAAATGTCACCCAACCCTGTTCTTTTCGTGGCATAAAATTACTAATTCATTGAGTAAGTATGATTAGGGGGGATCATGATGTGCCTAAAATCATGATCCAAAACTTTTCAAACACCCTCTTAGGATTATATATCAAGAGTATTTGATTTTCCTAATTCAAATGTATTGATTTTTGTCAACAAGTGTATAGCCTTAGCTATAATTCTCAACTTAGGACATACTCACTTACAGAGGAAATTGCACCTTAATTGTTCGGTTCTACCACTTTCTATGTTTACGGTAATGACTATAATTTCCTAGATATAGGGTGAAATATCTACTCTAACCACTGTCAGCTGCTAAAGCAATCAAGAGGTGAAAACCTGTGTACCAATGGATTTTGCCAAGTCTCAAGGAAGTTTTATCCGCAAGTCAATCCCATCATGCTGAGTGTTCCCCAGCAAAAGCAGAACAGCAATGGCGTGTGAGTTTGGCCGCTACGGAAAATCTACTGTGGAAAACTTTAGTTACAACTACACCTCATACTTTTCAAGGTCTGGTATTAGCCGCACCTGCGCCCTTATTCAGTAACCCACAACTAACACAACAGTTACAAACGGTAACTTTTACCGCTAAACCTTTTAACCCATTGGCATTGATGCCATTTGATATGTCCTCAGAACTGGCAGATAATATCAATAATACAGAAACAATTATTCCCCATAGTCCTAGCCAAGAGTCTATTTTACCTCTATTACCTGCCGATCCTCTGGGTGCTGAACAGTTTTGTTTAGTTTTTACAGATAAATTTAGATTAGTTTTAGTTTTGGCTGATAATCAAAATGGCAAAAAAGAGTTTTTGTTTTCCTTTGAACCGGAGATAGTTAAACAAGCATGGCAATCTTTAGGTGCTAGGGTGATTTTGACTAACCCAGAATTATTTGCCGATTTAGATATTCAAGTCCAAAATTATCCTTTAGTTCCTCCAGATTATCAAACTATAATTCAATTTAGTCAGTTATTATTGCAAGAATTAACTGTTACGGAAACTAATCCGGTTACTCATAATTCAACTCCTAATTCATCCCCCTATCATCTACCAACTTCACCGCCAAAACCTGTACCTCGTCCTGATGTGGAATTGTTACAAGCCTTTGCCCACGAGGTTCGCACTCCGTTAACGACTATTCGGATGATGACTAGATTATTATTAAAATGTCATGATTTACCTGTGAATGTGATTAGTCGTTTACAGGTTATTGATCATGAATGTACTGAACAAATTGACCGGATGGAGTTATTATTTAAAGCGGCGGAATTAGAAAATTTATCACAACCTACAAAATTTGCTGATTCCCAATTAACACCAATGTGTTTAGATAAGGTTTTACAGCAAAGTATTCCTCGTTGGCAACAAGCAGCAACTCGCCGTAATTTGACTTTAAATGTGGTATTACCAAAACAACTCCCCACCGTAGTAAGTAATCCTGTTATGTTTGATCGAATATTGACGGGGTTGATGGAAAATTTTACCCGCAGTTTGCCTCCTGGTAGTTGTATTCAAGTGCAGGTGATGACTGCTGGTGATCAGTTAAAATTGCAATTAATACCTCAGTTTGATTGTGAACATAAAAGCTATACGGGTACTCTACCTATTCGTAAGTCTTTAGGTCAATTATTAATGTTCCAGCCAGAAACGGGAACTATTAGTTTAAATATGTCCGCAACTAAGCATTTATTTCAAGCAATAGGTGGTAAATTGATTGTCCGTCAACGTCCTCAAGATGGGGAAGTTTTGACTATTTTTCTGCCTTTGGAAGTTGATAGAATTTAATGATAATTAGGAGTTTTTGTACCCCAGATTCCCTTGTAAACCTCCAGTATGAATTAACAGCAAAGACTCTGATTTAAACAGGCCTTTTTTAATTAACTCCATCACGCCATAAAACATTTTTCCTGTGTATATATAATCTAGAGGTATATGATGTTCAGCTTGAAATTTTTCACAAAATACCTTTAATGACTTGGTTACTTTTCCATAACCCCCAAAATGATAATCACATACCAGTTGCCAATGGGCAGGAGAATTAACCGGTGTCGGTAAGCTAGAATTAAGATACTTGCTAAGTAAGTTATTGATGTCTTGATGCAGAAAATCACCATTTTTTAACACAGGAAAACCAATCACTTTTTGGTCTTGATTTAGGGAAAGTGCTATCCCTGCTAAGGTTGTTCCTGTACCGCAAGCTAGACAAATATTATTAAATCCTCTCGCTGTTTGTAATATTTCTGTACAACCCCGCATACCATTTAAGTTAGAACCACCTTCAGGAATAATAAATACTTCCCCAAATTGCTGTTTTAACTGCTTGTGTAATTTTTCTAGATGATTTTGTTTATATGTCTGACGATTAATATATACTAATTCCATTCCCTGTTCTACTGCAAATTGTAAAGTCGGATTTAGTGGTGTATTTTCTTCTCCGCGAATTAAGCCAATAGTGCGGAAACCAAACAGATTTCCTGCGGCTGCGGTGGCATAAATATGGTTAGAATAAGCACCACCAAAGGTAAGAATTGTCGAAATATTTTTCTCTTTAGCGGCTAAAAGATTATATTTTAGCTTGTACCATTTGTTACCGTTAATTTCCGAGTGCATGGTATCCAAACGTAAGACATATAACTTAACACCTGGATTAGCCCAGATTTCACTATCAATTTCTTGAATCACAGGGGGGAAAAAAATTGACGACATTTCCAGAAAAAGTTAAGCTTTAAGTACAATGGTATGAACTATCAAAGTTACAGAGGGATATAGGTGTTATGACTCGGATTTTGACCTAGTTACCGAGTAAATGCAAAGGGTTCTGATTAATCAAAAAATATTTTCGATAGTAAAAATCGCCAATAATTCTTTTTTATCATGTTCTCTAGAGTTTAATACTTTACTATGTCTAGTCAACGTCTAATTCAAAATATATACACAGACGGTGCTTGTACAGGCAATCCTGGACCTGGTGGTTGGGGTACGGTGGTTTATTTTGATGACGGTTCGGTGCATGAAATGGGTGATTCATCCCAGTATACCACTAATAATAAAATGGAAATGCAAGCAGCGATCGCAGCCCTAGAATTTTTTAACTCATCTGGACAAACTCAACCTATTACCCTATACACAGACAGCAAATATCTGATTGATAGTATTACTAAATGGATAAAAGGCTGGAAAAAGAACGGCTGGAAAAAGTCCGATGGTAACCCTGTGCAAAACCAAGACCTTCTGGAAACTTTAGATCAACTCAATAGTAAATTAGTCAGATGGGAATACGTTAAAGGACATTCTGGTAATATAGGAAATGAACGCTGTGATGCGCTTGCTCGATACTTTGCCAATGGCAAAATTCCCTACCTACAACAATTAGAACCTGAATCACTTCATGAAACTTTACATAAAACTGGTGAAATAGATACAGTAATGGCATCTGATTATCCAATCAACTCTACAATAATTAATAAAAACAGATTAAAAAGCAGTTCTGCTGCATCAGATATCACCACTATGGAACCACTTTCCGCGCCAAATACGGCTACAGCTAACGAACAACCTACTGAAATTAGAGTGTCCCAACTTCGCCACTTGGTAGAAACTTTGCGTATTGCGGACGAAATTGCCAAGAAAGGCTATCTCATCACCAGTTCAGAATTAGCAGACTTAATGGGTGTCCACTCCAGTGCTGTTACCAGTCGAGGTGACGAATGGCGCTGGCGAAATTGGATTGTTTCTCGAGTCAGGCGTGAAGGTAATCAAATTCTTTGGGAACTCGAACGTGGTGACAAAGTGAAAACGGAGAATGATTAAGTACCGTCGGTCTGACGAGAACTCAGACTCATTCCTGTTCTCTAATGGCTTTGTCTGTAAATGTAGAATCTCCGGGTCTTGAGACCGGGGAGTGATGAGGGTAAATTTAATTTATTTTTTGAAAATAAGTTCCTAACATTTGCAAGTTGTGTAAAGTGGCATAAAATCCCTTTTTTTGCAATAATTCCTCATGACTTCCCTGTTCAATTAATTCCCCCCGCTTCAACACAAAAATCCGATCTACATTGCGAATTGTAGATAGACGGTGAGCTATAATAATAGATGTCCGTTCTACTAGCAACTGATTTAAGGCCTCTTGAACTAAAGCCTCTGTCCCCACATCTAAACTGGCTGTGGCCTCGTCCAAGACTAAAATTTGGGGGTTACGAATGGCCGCACGGGCAAAAGCTAAAAGTTGTTTTTGTCCACTGGAAAGATTTGTCGCCCTGACTCGTAATTGGGTATCATAACCTTGGGGTAGTTGGTCAATAAACGCCGCCACATTGGTTTTTTCTGCTGCTTGTTGAATTTCGGCAAAACTGTAATCATCACCTAAAGTAATATTACTTTTTACATCACCCGCAAACAAAAATGCCTCTTGTAAAATTACCGTCATATAACGTCGTAGTTCTACTTGAGTCATATCACGGATATCTACACCATCAATGAGAATCCGTCCTTGACTGGGTTCATAAAGACGACATAACAGGCGAATAATCGAACTTTTACCTGCACCCGTTGGACCAACTAAAGCCACCTTTTCCCCAGGATGAATAGTAAAATCGAGATTTTTAATTACATAATCATCATCTTTATAAGCAAAGGAAACATTTTCAAACTTAATTTCTCCCAAGGCAGGAACAGGTGTAAAATCTTGAGATTCTAACTTAGAAACTATCTCATTAATATAACCAAATTCAAAATCTAACTTTGAGGTTTGAGGTTGGGAAGCGTCTTTAATTTCAATTGGTTCATCTAAAATATCAACTACTCTTTCAATTGCCGTAAATCCAGATTGAATAACCGTAAATTTTTCCGCAAAATTACGCAAAGGTTCAAAAAATTGTTGGGCATAGAGAATAAATGCTGACAAAATTCCAAAGGTAATTTTTTCACCCAATAACAGCCAACCACCTAACCATAAAACTCCAGCGATAGCAACTAAACCCACCCATTCTAAAGTTGAAGAGACTGCTGAATCATACCAAATACTCGTATCAACTTCCTGAATATAGTTTTGATTAGTTGCCCGAAATAACTGAGCATTAAATTTTTCGCGTCGGAATAGCTGGACTATATTAATCCCAACAATATTTTCCTGTAGTTGGGAATTGAGTCGGGAAAGTTCTTCTCTGGTTTTATAATTAGCCTCTCGATATTTTTGTTGAAAATAAATCATCAACCAAGTAATTGGGATCAGGATGAATATTAATAAACAGGCTAGTTGCCATTGAATGTAAAACATCAACCCCACAATTACTATCATAGATAGTAAATCAGAAACAATACCTATAGCCCCGGTGGAAAAAACATCTCCTAAACTCTCTACATCACCTGTGAGTCGAGTAATTAATTTACCTACTGGTGTACGTTCAAAAAAGCGGACAGCTAAAGATGTAATATGATGAAATAGGTCTTCACGAATAGCAGATGTGATTTTTTGTCCTAACTTTTGCACTAAATACCCCTGGACACCTGTTAATAACAAACGGATGGCAGTTGCTACTAATAACAGTCCTAAAACAATATTTAAACTTTGGGATAGGGGCAGATTTTGCAGAAATTGATAGGCGCTATTTTCTTGACGAATTAAAGATATGGCCTGGCCAACTAACATTGGTCTGATAGAGTTGGATATAGCTAGGGGGACAAGCAGTAACATAGATACTGCTAAGAGTTGACCATGACGACGACCATAGGGGACTAAACGTAAAAATAACCGCCAGTCATTTTCTCGACGACGGTATTCTGACTGGGATTGACTTGGAGATGGGTAGATGCTCATAAATCAGAATTGCAAATTAAATGATTTTTAACTTTGTCCACTAATACTAATTTTTTTCAGAATTTGAACCATTGATTTCTTGACATTTTGCCTGTGCAGCTTGATAAGCTCTCAAATATTCTTGACCACCCAACATCACATCACCATAATAATCGTAAGGTGCTGTACCATAAATAGGTAAAGGGTCATCCTCTGGATAATCTTCTTTGGACTCTTCAACAATGGCTTTTAACTTTTTGACACTGAGAGTTTGGGCAGGAAAATAATAAAGTTCCTGGGGTTTTTTTTGCAAATAAGGCAGTGTGGGATCTATAATCACATCATTAAGTTCAATCCAACCATGTTCAAGTGGTTTATAAGGCTGACCTACAAATACTAAAAATCCTTGGACATACTTTGCACCTTGAGTAATTAAGACCGCTTTGTAGGCATTATCAAACGGTTTCTTGGCTTTACTTTTGATGGTTTTGGCAATTTCATGGGATTGGGTTTCGTCTAATAATCTATTCATGATGTTAATTTTCACTTTAATTACAGCACAAAGCAGGAGGCAGGAGGTGAAATACCCTTGCTGCTTAGGTTTTGCTAGTTGGGTTTGTACCTCACGGATGTGCAATCTGCTGTATTGTCTTAATTCTCTTGATGCTGGAATATCTCTATTATCCTGCAAGGGGTAACAAAAGCGAGCAGTTTGTTTTTTAGGTCTTTAACCTGATGTATTCTTGGCTTCTCTTTCAATTCCATTCAGGTTTACCCCTATCTATAAAATTAAGTCCTAATTATTGAAAATAAGTACCGAGGCAAAATTAATTGCACATAGTTATTGGGGGAAAAATCTCTGTAAACTAAAGGATACTAAAAATTAAGAGATATTTTGCGTAAATCCCAATAAATTGCCCCAAGATTATACACCTATAGAATAGCACAAAAAATCAATAGGTCAAGAACCTAATAAAATCGTTGGATTATTGCGACTATTCTCAAGATTATTGAGAATGAAGGGAGTTTATTCTCAATAAATATGACCGTGAACTTTTTTGTAAAAATAAGATTTAAAAAACTTATAGGGGTCTGGTGAGAGGTGACAACTGACCCAGCTTCCCAAAATGTGGCAAAATAGGGAATTGTAATAAAAAATATTGTTAAGGTAATTTAGTGACTTCAACTGCTCAAGCTAGTGCGAGTGCGCGTCGTGCGGTCTTTCCATTTACAGCCATCGTAGGCCAGGAAGAAATGAAACTGGCGCTGCTGTTAAATGTCATTGACCCCAAAATTGGTGGTGTAATGATTATGGGCGATCGCGGCACCGGCAAATCTACAACTATCCGCGCTTTGGCGGATCTTTTACCAGAAATCCCTGTTGTCGCCAATGACCCCTTCAACAGTGACCCCAACGACACGGACTTGATGAGTGATGAAGTCCGTCAACAGGTAGCCCAAGGTCTGGAAATTCCCATCACTCATAAAAAGGTGCAAATGGTAGATTTACCACTGGGTGCTACAGAAGATCGAGTTTGTGGTACAATTGACATTGAAAAGGCCTTGTCTGAAGGTGTCAAGGCTTTTGAACCCGGACTACTGGCCAAAGCTAACAGGGGTATTCTTTACGTTGATGAGGTCAATTTGCTGGATGACCACTTGGTAGACGTACTTCTCGACTCTGCTGCTAGTGGTTGGAACACTGTTGAACGGGAAGGAATTTCTATCCGTCACCCCGCTAAGTTTGTTCTCGTCGGTTCGGGAAACCCAGAAGAAGGAGAACTGCGACCCCAGCTCCTAGACCGTTTCGGAATGCATGCAGAAATCCACACCGTCAAAGAACCAGCTTTACGGGTGCAAATTGTGGAAGAACGGGGAGAATTTGACCAAAACCCGCCTGTATATTTGGAAAAACACAAACCTCCCCAGGAAGCATTACAACAGCAAATTGTCAAGGCCCAGGAGTTATTACCACAAGTTAGTTTAGACTACGAACTGCGGGTGAAAATTTCCGAAGTTTGTTCGGAATTAGATGTGGACGGGTTGCGGGGTGATATCGTTACTAACCGCGCAGCAAAAGCCTTAACTGCTTTTGAAGGTCGGACGGAAGTTACAGTAGACGATATCCGTCGAGTAATTACTTTGTGTTTGCGTCACCGCTTGCGGAAAGATCCCTTGGAATCTATTGATTCTGGTTATAAAGTGGAAAAGGTCTTTTGTCGGGTGTTTGGTGTGGAACTACCAGAAGATACCACACAGAAAAATGGTACAGGAATGAAAGCCGGAGTTCGTTAGTTAATATAGATGTGAGTCAGTGGTTGGTAAAACCACTACTAACCACTGACAACGGACAACGGAGAACTGACAAATTATGAGAATCTGGAATTTTTGGATAAATAGCTTGATCTTATCTAGCCAATATCATCCACCGCGATTTGTGGAATTATTGATGTTGACCTTAGCGATCGCTATGTTAACAATTTCTATCATTGTCCCAGATCCACCTTACATCATCTTAGGTTTAAGTTTTGTGATTGGGGCATCAACTTCTATCTTAGTCAGAGAAGCAATGTCTCCCCACTATCACAGTAACACATTTTTTACCCAAAAACGCATTACCCAATTAACTGCATTACTTTTATTAGGAATTAGTATTTACGGGTTTGCAGATTTAATTCACACGCTATAAACTTTCAGGATTAACACCTAATTTTTTCAACATTTCTGCTAATTTATGAGATTTTTCCTCAGATTCTAAACGTTTTCTTTCAGATTCTAAATGTTTTTCCTCACTTTGTTGAATACGTTCTTCCGGTGTTAAAAATCGTTTACCATTTTCATCAAACCAGTATAACCATTCCCTAGTTATTCCTTGATATGTCCCTTTTTCCATTCCTATTCCTAAACCTATTTCTGGTAGGAAAACAGGGTTTCCTGAGAGTAATTGATATTCTCCATTAACTAATTTGTAAACCTCTAAACGTTGTTTTCTTTTCCGTTGGGAATTATAAACCACATAATATAATATTCCCAATTCTTGAGCATAAAAATTCTTTTTAGTGCTATATTCTCCCCTATAGGTATGAGAAACTACTTCTAATACTAAAATTGGTAATTTTTGTTCTTCCCATAATACATAACTGTGACGTAAATCTTCATCAATTAATCTGGGAATACCAATACTTAAAAATCCATCTGGTACAATTGCTGGTTGATTTGGATCATAATATATTCCCATATCTACGCCAAAAAACCAATCCATTCTTTCTGACCAAATTAAGGCGAGTATGGTTTTTAGTAACCCTGGTATTAAGTCTTGTAATTCGTTATCCACTGGTGTATCGTCTGAATCTGGTAAGTCTTCAGCAGAAGGTAAACATTGCCGAGTATCATATTTTAATAACATATCTTCTCAAACCAATCAATGTTTCTTTTTTACAATATAACATATATAATACATCAAGAATCATTGAATGCAGATAAACACAGATAAAGATGAATAATTAATTCAATGTCCAAAATATAAAATTTTCCTTAATTTTAAATTATATGTAATTAGCATTACAAATCTATCTGGGGCATGATTTATAATTATCCCCAGTTAGAATATTTTTATGAAAAACCTCAAAACCATGAAAACTAAAATTTCTGTCACGTTAACAATTGTAGCGGCTGTTTTTGGTGTGAATAGTGCCGTTTATGCACAATCAACAGAGCAAGTTAATCAAGGAAATTTTACTTTAAAAAGTGATTCTTTAGTTGATATTAATGATCGTCGTGCAGAAAATGATTTTAGCAGATTTTTTAATCAACAAAATAATCAAGGTACGGAAAATAATACTTCTGAAGAATTGCCCTTGAGTGAATCAATCACAATTCCTGCTACTCTTATTTTTCTGCAACCAGCAAATCAAAATTTGAATGAAAATGATGGTCTGCAACTACAGTTAGATTTAAGTGATAACCAATAGGAATAATTGGTAATGGGTAATGGGTAAAAACTGTCACCTGTCACCTGTCACCTAATTTCTGACTCCCAAAAGATAATTTGGCAACATTTTGCAGTAAAATTAATACTTTGGAGAGAAGAGGTTTTTTTAATGACTCGTGTCATCATTGTGCGTCATGGTCAAAGTACATATAACATTGAAAGACGTATCCAAGGACGTACTGATGCGTCAACTTTAACGGAAAAAGGTCAAGACGATGCTAGGAAAACGGGTAAAGCTCTGAGTAATATAGCATTTAAGGCTATTTACACCAGTCCCCTGAACCGCGCTAAAACAACAGCAGAAATTATTTGCAGTGAGTTAGTGGAAAAGTTTGGGGAAATACAAGTTTCCGAAAATTTAGTAGAAGTAGACTTACCCTTATGGGCGGGAATGTTATCTATTGATGTCAAAGAGAAATTCCCTGATGATTATAGTATATGGAAAAAACGTCCCCATGAATTGCGGATGATGATTAATGATGCAGATGGGACAAGAGAACATTTTCCAGTTTTAGCTTTATACGCACAAGCACAGCAGTTTTGGCAAGAAATTTTACCCCGTCATCAAGGGGAAACTATTCTTATAGTTGGACATAATGGTATTAACCGAGCTTTAATTAGTACGGCTTTGGGTATTCCTCCTAGTGGTTATCATGGACTACAACAGTCTAACTGTAACATTAGTGTGTTAAATTTTGCTTGTGGTTTGGGTGAACCTGTGCAGTTAGAATCAATGAATCAAACGCAACACTTGGGAGATACTTTACCGAGTTTACGCCCCAATCATCAAGGATTTAGGTTATTATTAGTACGTCACGGCGAAACCGAATGGAATCGTCAAGGTAAGTTTCAAGGGCAAATTGATGTACCTTTGAATGATAATGGCAGATCCCAAGCGGGAAAAGCTGGGGAGTTTCTCAAAGATGTGACATTTGATTTTGCTTTTAGTAGCACTATGGCACGTCCCAAAGAAACCGCAGAAATTATTCTTAAACACCATTCTCAGATTAATTTGCAGTTATTGGACGGTTTAAGAGAAATTAGTCACGGAACCTGGGAAGGTAAATTTGAAGCAGAAATAGAACAGCAATTTCCCGGAGAGTTGGAACGTTGGCGCACTGTTCCGGCTGAGGTGCAAATGCCAGAAGGGGAAAATTTACAACAGGTACATGAACGCAGTGTAGCCTCTTGGCAGTCAATATTAGCAACTGCTGAGAAAAATCAGTTACAAACGGGCTTAGTGGTTGCCCACGATGCGACTAACAAAACTTTGCTTTGTCATATTCTAGGATTATCACTGGAAAATTTCTGGAATTTCCGTCAAGGTAATGGGGCTGTGAGTGTTATTGATTACCCTAATGGTGCTGGTGGTTTACCCGTGTTGCAAGCGATGAATATTACTGGTCATTTAAGTGGTGGTGTGTTAGATAAGACAGCCGCGGGAGCATTATAATTGCGCTGATTAGCATATCTGGGGCGGGCAAGATGCCCACCCCACATTATATTCTTCCCTAATCACCAACTACCAATTAGAACAGATATTTTAAGTATTAAAACAGACATGATAAATGAACTTCTACAACAAGTAAGGGTAATTGATCCGGTTTCGGAAACTGACCAAATAGCCGATGTATTAATTGCTGAGGGTGAAATTAAAGCGATCGCTCCCCAAATTTCCAATATTAGCGCCGATACTGTTATTAAAGATTGTCGGGGTTTAGTTGTAGGTACGGGTTTAGTTGATTTATATAGTCATTCCAGCGAACCAGGGTTTGAAGAAAGAGAAACTTTGGTTTCTTTGTTGCAAGCTGCATCTGCTGGTGGTTTTACGAGGGTAACAGTATTACCAGACACAAATCCAGCTATTGATAATCCCGCTTTAGTGACACAGTTACAGCAAAAAAGAGTAGAGAAAGGTTCACCCCATCTTCAGGTTTGGGGGGGAATGACTTTAGATTTAGCTGGTAAACAGTTAACTGAGTTTGCGGATTTAGTTACTACTGGGGTTGTGGGTTTTACGGATGGGAAACCTTGGGAAAATTTGGGTATAGTCAGACGGGTTTTAGAATATCTGCAACCTTTTGGTAAAGTTGTGGCGTTTTCTCCCTGCGATCGCTCTTTGTCTTTAAATGGTACAATCCGAGAAGGTGCGGAGGCGTTGCGTATCGGTTTACCCCCTGTTCCTCCTAGTGCGGAAACAAGTGCGATCGCTGCTTTATTGGAATTAGTCGCGGAAATTAGGACACCTGTACATATTATGCGGGTTTCTACTTCCCGGAGTGTGGAATTAATTGCTACTGCAAAATTTCAGGGTTTACCAGTGACAGCTAGTACCACTTGGATGCACCTATTATTAAACACCGCAGATATTAAGAGTTATCATACTAGCTTGCATTTAGAACCACCTTTAGGTAATGCTACTGATGTTAAAGCTTTGCGTGCTGGTGTGCGTGGAGGTGTAATAGATGCGATCGCCATTGATCATGCAGCTTATACTTACGAAGAGAAAGTACAAGCTTTTAGTGAATCACCACCAGGAGCAATAGGATTAGAATTAGCATTACCCTTACTATGGGAAAATCTCGTAGAAACTGGAGAATTTACAGCTTTAGAATTATGGCAAGTTTTGAGTAATAAACCAGCAGCTTGTTTACAACAACAAATCAAACCGATTAAACCAGGGGAAAAAGCAGAATTGACATTATTTGATCCTGAAAAAATCTGGAGAGTTAGTCGAGAAAGTCTTTATTCACAAGCTGATAATACACCTTGGTTTGGCAAAGATATTAAAGGTAGAGTTTTACAAACTTGGTGTTAATAGGGAACTACCAGATTATTTACTTTTGTAAAGTTTGATATTTCGACTTATGGGGGTATGAAGAGGGTTGAAATACCCTTATCTTATGGTTTTAGGGATTTGTAACGAAATGTAAAGCAATGTATTACTTTTGTCGCTAAGAGCTAGAATAACCAATTCCCCGCAAGGGGATGGAAACACTGTCCAGAAACATTGGGGTGAGTTACTGTTACCGTAGTGTTTTTCATAACCAATTCCCAGCAAAGGGATGGAAACCAGCAGACAGTTCCAGACAGGTGTCTGTAAGGGTCATCAGTTTTTCATAACCAATTCCGCGTAAGGGGATGGAAACTTGGCAAAGTCTTGATTCTGCTCAGAAGTTTTTCACAACCAATTACCCAGAAGAGCATGAAAACAAACCCCCGATCGCAACAATTAAAACAAATGCGATCGCGCTATTTTCCATAATTACCAGCAAGGGGCTAAATATATTACAAATACGGGATTTCTTAAAGAAACCCCATATCTATCAGTAGTTATAAACTTGCAAATTTAAGTTAATTCTAACCATCCTTGATAACCGGTCACAATGCGATCGCCATCTTTGAGAATATGAACTTCTATTTGATCACTCGCCCAACTAATTTGATCTTTAAATTCTGGGTTAAAAACATGAACTTTTTGATTTCTGGAAGAAACCGGAGACAAAGGAGAATTAATAGCTAAAGACTGGACAAAAGGACCATCTATTAAAATATCTAATTCTGCTAATAATTCCTGAGAACCAGGAGGTGCAGATTCAGATTGTAATTCTTTTAAAGTAAAACCAGTAAAAGCCATCACATTTAAACCAGCGGCTTTAACTTTATGTGCTAAACTAGCTAATGCGGAAGCTTGCCAAAATGGTTCTCCACCAGAAAAAGTTACACCTGTATTATGGGGGTTTTTAATAATATCTTCCGCTAGTTTATCAATCGCAACTAATTGATTTATTTCAAATTCCCAAGATGCGGGATTAAAACAACCTTCACACTCACGCGGACAACCTTGCACCCAAACCACAGCGCGACAACCAGGACCATTCACTTCTGATTTATCAACATAACCCATGATGTTAAGATAACCATCGGGAATTTGTTTCAGTGCTGATAAGATTTCTGTTGTTGTTTTTGTTGTTGCCATATTTATTTAACTCGTGAAAAATACAACTGTAAGCAAGTAGGTAATAGGTAATAGGTAATAGGTAATAGGAAAAAATAAAATTGATTACCCAGTCCCCAGTCCCCAGTCCCCAGTCACCAGTCCCCAGTCACCAGTCCCCAGTCCCCAGTCACCAGTCCCCAGTCCCCAGTCACCAGTCCCCAGTCCCCAGTC
>JBJTTJ010000062.1:0-9835 GCA_046080125.1 Cuspidothrix sp. | reverse complement strand
GCAGTTTCTACTCAAGTTTGGTCAGGTAGTGCAGTTGTTCATGTTTCCATTGTTAATTGGATCAAAGGTGAAGAATCAGGTCAAAAGAAATTATATACTCAAGTTGGAGATGATGTAGATAGTCCTTGGGAAATTATAGACCTTGAACAAATCAACTCTTCTTTATCTGCAAAACTTGATGTTACTCAAGCAAAAACACTTTTAGTTAATGTTAACTCAGGTGCTTGTTATCAAGGACAAACTCATGGACATAAAGGATTTTTACTCACTGTACAACAAGCTGCTACAATGATCCGCCAATCACAAAATAATGCAGAAGTAATATTTCCTTACTTAATTGCTGATGAATTAATTGGGGGAAAACCTCCTATTCCTCAAAGATATATCATAGACTTTCATCCCCGTGATTTATTTACTTCTCAGCAATATTATGAACCATTAAAAAGAGTTGAATCAATGGTACTACCAACCCGCAAAAATTCTGCTAAAGAAGAACAAAAACGGAATGATGAACTATTACAAAAAAGACCGAAATCTAAAGTTAATAAACATCATCAAAATTTTCTTAACAAATGGTGGTTACTTTCCTATCCCCGTGGGGAATTAATTGAAAAAATAAATACTATTCCCCGTTATATTTGTTGTGGACAAGTAACTAAACGCCCAATTTTTGATTTTATTTCTTCCTCAATACGTCCCAATGCCGCATTAATAGTATTTCCTTTATCAGATGATTATTCCTTTGGAATTTTACAGTCTGATATTCATTGGCAATGGTTTACTGCTCGTTGTTCAACTCTAACGGCAAGGTTTCGATATACCTCTGATACTGTTTTTGATTCTTTTCCTTTTCCCCAAAATCCAAAATTATCACAGGTGAAAAAAGTAGCCATAGCAGCAGTTAAATTACGAGAGTTAAGACAACAAATTATGACAGAAAATAAATGGAGTTTACGCGAACTTTATCGCACCCTAGAAATACCAGGAAAAAACCGTCTTCGCACAGCACATGAAGAACTTGATAAAGCAGTACGTCAAGTTTATGGTATGGAAAAAACAGAAGATGTATTAAAGTTTTTGCTGGAATTAAATTTTGAAGTTGCAGATAGAGAAGCACAAAATTTACCTGTAATAGCTCCTGGTTCACCTCCCTGTGTAACTGATACTAGTGAGTTTATTACAGATGATTGTGTAAAAATGCCAGATTGAAATTGAGTATTTTACACAAAGCGATCGCATTTCTGGTGTTTGGTTGTAGGTGCGATCGCATTTCCTGTGTTGTGGTTTAAGTGCGATCGCTTTTTCGATGTTGTGATTTGAGGGCGATCGCTTTTCCTCTGTTGGGTTGTGAGAGCGATCGCATTTCTGGTGTGTGGTTTGTGGAGTGCGATCGCATCTCTGATATTTTGCTACTCTATAATTTACAGAACTTGCTATAGGAAAATAAAACTATGCCAACCCTGTCAACCCTAGATGATTTAATAAAAATTGATAGTCAACCATACTATACTACTAATTTAGGTGCTGCTTACTTAGGTAATAGCCTAGAACTGATGGCACAGCTACCTGATGAGAGTATTGATCTAATTTGTACCTCTCCACCTTTTGCGCTAGTGCGTAAAAAAGAATACGGTAACGTAGATGCCCATGAATATATTGAATGGTTTAAAACCTTTGCTTGTCAATTCTACCGTATTCTTAAACCACAAGGATCATTAGTAATAGATATTGGTGGTACGTGGCATAAAGGTGTCCCAGTGCGATCGCTCTATCATTTTGAATTAGTTGTAGAACTATGCAAACCCAAGTCAAAAGGAGGACTAGGTTTTTATCTAGCACAAGAGCTTTTTTGGTATAACCCAGCAAAACTTCCTACCCCTGCTGAATGGGTAACAGTGCGTAGAGAACGGGTAAAAGATGCTGTCAATACGGTTTGGTGGTTATCGAAAGATCCCCATCCTAAAGCAAATAATAAGCGCGTTTTACGCCCTTATAGTGATGCAATGAAAAACCTATTGAAAAATGGATATGAAGCAAAACTGCGTCCATCTGGCCATGATATTTCTACTAAATTTAAAAATGATCGCGGTGGTGCAATTCCTCCAAATATCATCATTGATTCCGAACATGGTTCATCTACATTAATTGGTAAACCAGTATTAGCTGAATTTAACTGGATTTTGGAAAATGACATGGGACAACCTGTAAATGTTATTTCTGCTTCTAATACTGCCTCCAATGATTATTACCAAAGACGCTGTAAGGAAGAAGGAATGAAACCTCATCCTGCCCGGTTTCCTCAAGCTTTACCTGAATTTGTAATTGGACTTTGTACAGAACCAGGTGATTTAGTTTTAGATCCCTTTGCTGGCTCAAATACTACAGGGCGCGTTGCCGAAACACTAGAGCGACGTTGGTTAGCATTTGAATTAGATGAAAATTACATTCAAGCATCAAAATTTCGATTTGAAAATGATGCCCCATTAGTTGTTACTCCACTGAAAGATAGAGAAGCACTCAAAACTAAAGCCTTAAATTTAGCTCCTGAATTTATGAAAATTTCAGGAGAAATTGAGCAAAAAAATCCATATCAACTAGACCTATTTCAATTAGATCATAATAATATGACAGACCAAAAATTAAAGTTTACCTATGGGCATCAGTTTGAACCAAAAACCATGAAATTAACTGATTTGGTAGAACTATGTATATCTTGTCAACCAGATCGTCGCGCTTTACAGGATGCAATTGCCAAAAAATATTATTCCCAGCACTCAACACAAAATACTTCACAGAAAGAAGATAATCGTAGTAAATTGGCTATGAATACATTTCTTTCTCTCCGTGCTTATAAGTTAGTTGAATCCATAGAAAATGATGATTGGCAGTATCAAGTATCTACCTTTGGTAATGAGCTTTTAGAACATAAAAATGATCCCGAAGAAGTAGCTATCATTTTTGCCCGTCACATTCTGACAAACTTAACAGGAATGTCCCTTTTAAAAGCAATAGAAGCAATAAATAGTAGAGGTGATCAACCAAAACTAGATTTAATTGGTTATGAATTACAAGAGATGGGTTATTCTATATCTTCTAATGCCATATATGTTAGCACTATGCGGCAATGGTTACAAGAAGCTGGGGTATTTGAAAAACAATATCAAATTAACTGGGATCAAGTATACGATATCTTAGAACTTGATAAGGATTATATTGATGAACTTTATACACTCACTTCAGAGCAAAAATATTTCTTGTTGGCAATGCTTCAGATGAGCATTACAGAATTAACAAAATGGAATGATATTGTTAAATATGCCATCAGCGTTTATAAAGTAAGATTTCCCTCCAAATCATTTGTTAAAGATATTATTCAACCTTTAGTAAATGCAGGATTAATTGAAACCGAAAAAACTACTGGTGGTAGAGGTGCTAAACCCAACCTTGTGAAGCTGACAGAAAAAACACAAAAAGAATTACTGTCTAAACTGCTAGAATCTATTGCAGACATGACAAAAATATCCCAAACTGAGCTAAATCGTAGTTTTGAAGATGTTGTTAAAGATTTAGATCATCCTGATAAACATATTAAGGGTAAAGCATTAGAATTACTGGCAATTTGGATGATTCGTTTAACTAGCTTACGGTTTACAAAATGGCGTAAACGAGATTATGAAACAGGCCAAGGTGAAGTAGATGTATTAGCAGCTTCAGATCGTTTTGTTTATCATCGTTGGCAAATTCAATGCAAAAATACCAAGCGGGTAGATGTGGAAGTATTAGCTAAAGAAGTTGGTATGACTTTTGTAACTGGTGCTGATGTAGTAATGATTGTAACTACTGGTGAATTTACCAGAGATGCTTTTCAGTATGCTTATCGGATGATGGAAGTTTCTCGTTACTATATGGTGTTAATTCAACAAGAAGACATTGAGGCGATTAAGAAAGATAAAACCAACATCATTAAAATTTTGGATAAGCGAGCGCGGCGTGTGTTTGCTAAGAAAGAATTAGGAATGATTGATGAAGAAGTTGATAAAATTGAAGAGGAAGAAGCATCACTGACTGATTTTGATGCTGAATTTGATGAAGATTAAAATTCTTCTTTACTACCATAATGTAGGCGATCGCTTTTACTATGTTGTGGTTTTGAGAGCGATACCTTTGGTAAGCTTCGCTAACGCATTTCCGATGTTGTGGGTTGTGAGTGCGATACCTTTGGTAAGCTTCGCTAACGCTTTTCTGATGTTGTGGGTTGTGAGTGCGATACCTTTGGTAAGCTTCGCTAACGCTTTTCCGGTGTTATGGGTTGTGAGAGCGATCGCTTTTCCTCTGTTGGGTTGTCGGTGCGATCGCTTTTCTGGTGTGTAGGTTGTGGAGAGCGATCGCTATAATTATTTAGGATGGATAAATTATCATATTTTATGGACTACCACAAAATTATCACCATTGAACCTGGCAAACGCAGCGGCAAACCTTGTATTCGAGGAATGCGAATAACTGTATATGATATTTTAGAATATCTTGCAGGTGGTATGACAGAATCCGAAATTCTCGAAGACTTTTCTGAACTTACCTCAGAAGATATTAAAGCTTGTCTTGCTTTTGCTGCTGACCGAGAGAAAAAGTTATTTGTAGCATCTCTATGAAACTTTTATTAGACGAAAACCTTTCTGATAGGATTATTCCTAAAATTACAGACTTGTACCCAAAATCAGATCACGTTAAAACTCTAGGATTAACTAATACTGATGACGCAATTATTTGGGAATATGCGAAGTTGAATAATTTTGTAATTGTTTCTAAAGACGCTGATTTTCATCAACGCAGTTTACTTTATGGTCATCCTCCAAAATTTATATTTCTGCGTATTGGCAATAGTCCAACACCTAAAATTATGCAAATTTTGCGAGATAACTTTAACATCATTAAGGAGTTTAACGATAGTCAAGAGGAAAGTATTTTAGTGTTAGTTTAGTCATGCGCTAACTCCTCTGCTAATTCTTCAGGAGTGACTTGAAAAGGAGAAACATTATACTTATCAAGAGCTTCTAAAAATTGATGACGACTAACACCAGCAATTTCAGATGCTTTAGATTGAGAAATCATCCCCTGGCTTCGTTAATGGAAGTCATCGGAGTTTTAATTGAAAACTATGAAAATGAACATATTCCTGAAATGTAGGAAATTACTAATTAACTATCCACCATTTTCTATCATCCAAACCAACATCCCTAAAATTTCATCCACAGGTGGTAAAGGATAATCAGCTAAATCAATAGTAACAATATCACCCTCTAACTTTAAAAATCTCCATTGTGTACCGCTACTAATTGCACCATAAATAACGCTGAGGGGATTATTTTTAGCAGCATTAAATCTTTGTGCAGCTACCATCTCTGCAATACATTGTCCAAACCCAGTTCTTAAATCTGCCTTTTTCGCTTCTACAATCACAATTACAGGTGCTTCAATTTCTAGCACTTCAGGAGAACGACTTAATAGAAAATCGCAAATTCCATTAAGTCCTACAGACTCATCAACTGTAAAATCTTCTCCTGAAAATAAACTAATTTGCCGATTTAAAATTCTTCTTACTTCTAACAAAACTGGGTAAATAATCCCTTCTGAACGTGCTTTTTCACTAGCAGAAGCAGCAAGAGGTAAACTTTCTTCAAGATATGCTTTCAGTGTCGTAGATGGTTCAATTTTGGCAACTTCAGGAATAAACCGCCCACCTTCCTGAGTTTTTAAACCAAAAGCTTCTTTAACCTTACCTATAGATGTAAATTGACTGTAAGACATATCTTGTAACATTCCTATTTTTATAAAATTATTTTTTGTGCCTCAGTGTCTGTGGGTGAGGCTAATTCTTATTTTAACTCAATTTTCATCAAACTGTGTCCCATTTGCAACTTCAATCTTTCATTATCAATTCTTAACCTCTCATTTTCCTGTTCTAACATCATCATCATATCTTGTAAATCTTCTAATTTAGACTTTTTCTTAATTGCTTCCTCAATAGCAACCTTGCGATTTTCTAAACTAAACCACTTTTGATAAATGGAAGTGTGCATATTCACAGAATGACCCAAATTATCAGCCGCAGCTTTAATCGGAATCCCCATTAAATGCGCTCGAATTGCCCAAGCGTGACGTAAATCATAGGGTTGAAAATTCACTCCCACACATCTAAACCATCTATCTGTACCATGTCGCGCTGCATTGATTTCTTTACTGGTAATTTTATCTTCAATCTTCAATTTTAATAACTCAATTGCTTCTAAATCATTCTTTAAATTAAACTCTTCTACCCAACGGGTATATAATGGTAAAGCTTCCCTTTCTCCAGTTTTACATTGTTCATTAACTCGCCATATATTCATGGTATTTTCTGAAGATAACCACCCATCTAAATCCGGTTTAACAAAAATTTCAATCGGCCTTAAACCATAGGTTGCTAACATCCCATAAACCCATCTCCACAACTTCCAATTATTTCTATCTTCCCTAGATACTAACTTATTAGGACGATTAATAGCGTAATTTTCAAACTTAAAATATTCTCTTTCTATTTCCGTATCTGTAGGTATATCTCGTTTACGTTTGGTAGTAGCTTTAATTTTTAAATTGCTTAATTCAGGAACTTCTAAACCAGAGCATTTACATAATACTCGAATTACCTTAATCAATTCATTTTTCACACTATCAGAAGATGGACAATTTTGCACAGCATCAATAAAATTACCATTTATCGCTAGTTTATCCTTGGGTAAATGTTTTTGGGCAATATAAAAATAACTACTGAAAGTATTTTCACTTTTTAAAGTACGTTTTCTGGTTTGAAAATAATTTTTCTCGAAATCTGTAACTAAATCACCAATGGTTATTAAATTAGCTTTAATTCGAGTTTTTCCTAAATATTTATCAGTCCAGATAAATTGTTTTCTGGCAATTAATTTTCCCAATTCATTAGCTTCCTCTTCTGCGGTATTTAAACCATCAAAACTAAAGGGAATACCCAAAGAAATATCATATTGTTTTGTTCCATTACCGTTTTTATCAATATCTCCTGGTTTAATAGGTAAAGTGCATCTTAACTGTAAAGAATTGCCAGATTTTCTCACAGAAACACAAATATTAGCGGCTCTTAGTCTACCATTAATTGCTTTTAATTCTGTGATTAATTTTGCTGTTAGATGATTTTCTTGTTCATTGACTGCTTGCATTCTACCTAAATATCCTCCATCCGTAATAGCTGTTTGGTGAAAATCGGCAAATGCTTCCTGTGTTCTGTCCATACCCTAGATTTACCCTAATAAAAAAACTGTTTAATTCAGACAATGCTTACGGTAAACAGTGTGTGTAATGGACATTTTACAGCTATTTCTCAAAAATGTCTAACTTATCCGTGAAGGTAAAGCACAAGAAATTTACATCGTTACTTCCGGTGAAATGATGGCGATGTACGCTGCAAATAACATCGCTCGTGGTATTTTGAAATATGCACACTCTGGTGGTGTACGTTTAGGTGGTTTAATTTGTAATAGCCGTAAGGTTGACCGTGAAGACGAGTTAATCATGAACTTGGCTGAACGTTTGAACACTCAAATGATTCACTTCGTACCCCGCGACAACATCGTTCAACACGCAGAATTGCGTCGCATGACCGTTAACGAATATGCTCCTGACAGTAACCAAGGTCAAGAGTACCGCGCATTAGCTAAGAAGATCATCAACAACGACAAACTCACCATTCCTACACCAATGGAAATGGATGAATTAGAAGCTCTATTGATCGAATACGGTCTATTAGACGATGACACCAAGCACGCTGACATCATTGGTAAAGCCGCAGCTGCTAAGTAGTATTTAGTAAATAAGGAACAGGAAAAAGGAAAACTCTACATAATTTCCTTTTTACCTTCCTGTTCTTCCCTGTTGTGGGGATTAAATTCCCCATTCCTACTTATCCGATATCTAGAATATTTAACAGAGGCCAGACATGACTCCTCCAGACAACAAGAAGATTGTTGAAGAAAGAAAAGAACTGATCAAAGAAGTTCTTAAAGCTTATCCCGAAAAGTCTGCTAAAAAGCGCGAAAAGCACTTAAACGTACACGAAGAAGGTAAATCTGATTGTGGTGTTAAATCTAACATCAAATCCTTACCTGGTGTAATGACCGCTCGTGGTTGTTCTTATGCAGGTTCTAAAGGCGTGGTTTGGGGTCCTATCAAGGACATGATCCATATCAGCCATGGTCCTGTAGGTTGCGGTTACTGGTCTTGGTCAGGTCGTCGTAACTACTACTTAGGTACAACAGGTGTTGATACCTTCGGTACTATGCACTTCACCTCTGACTTCCAAGAACGGGACATCGTATTTGGTGGTGACAAGAAACTCACTAAGTTAATTGAAGAATTAGATGAGTTATTCCCCTTAAATCGTGGGGTTTCCATTCAATCTGAATGTCCTATCGGTCTTATTGGTGATGACATCGAAGCAGTAGCTAAGAAGACATCCAAAACCATCGGTAAGCCTGTTATTCCTGTACGTTGCGAAGGTTTCCGTGGTGTGTCTCAGTCTTTAGGACACCACATTGCTAACGACATGATTCGTGACTGGGTATTCCCCAGAGCGGACAAAGCTAAGAAAGATGGTACTCTTAAATTTGAGTCTACCCCTTATGACGTAGCTATCATCGGTGACTATAACATCGGTGGTGATGCCTGGGCAAGCCGTATCTTATTAGAAGAAATTGGTTTGCGTGTTGTTGCTCAGTGGTCTGGTGATGGTACAATCAACGAAATGTTGATGACCCCCAACGTGAAAATGAACCTCATCCACTGCTATCGTTCTATGAACTATATCAGCCGTCACATGGAAGAGGCTTATGGTATACCCTGGTTAGAGTATAATTTCTTTGGTCCTACTAAGATTGCTGCGTCTTTACGCGAAATTGCTTCTAAGTTTGATTCTAAGATTCAAGAAAACGCTGAGAAAGTTATTGCTAAGTATCAACCTGTAATGGACGAAATTGTTAAAAAATATCGTCCTCGCTTAGAAGGTAAGACAGTGGCAATGATGGTTGGTGGTTTACGTCCCCGTCACGTTGTTCCCGCTTTCCAAGACTTAGGAATGAAGATGATTGGTACTGGTTATGAGTTCGCTCATAATGACGACTATAAACGTACTACTCACTACATTGAAAACGGTACTATCGTTTATGACGACGTTACCGCTTTTGAATTTGAAGAGTTCATCAAAGCATTGAAGCCAGATTTAGTTGCTTCCGGTGTGAAAGAGAAGTATGTATTCCAAAAGATGGGTCTTCCTTTCCGTCAAATGCACTCTTGGGATTACTCCGAACTTGATGATGTTGGTGGAAAGGTGCAATAGTTTGAGGTTTTTTAGTTGGGGAATTATGAGAGTTTAATTTTTAGCCTAATTGGATTTTATTATGTTTAATAATAACATTGTTTGTGAATAACTGCAAGTGGTAAAGGTTTGATTTTTCAAGGTTTGAGGCTTGGCTTAAATTTGGCTTAAATAAAGAATGTTTAATATAAAACTTTTTCGTTGGGAATTTTATTAGCCTAAATATGGCGATCAAAAGTGATGATAAAAAGTAGGGTGTGTCAGACAGATAAGCTAATAAATAAAAAGATAAATTAAAAATCTGACGCACCGAAAGTGATGATAAAAAGTAGGGTGTGTCAGACAGATAAACTAATAAATAAAAAGATAAATTGAAAATCTGACGCACCGAAAGTGATGATAAAAAGTAGGGTGTGTCAGACAGATAAACTAATAAATAAAAAGATAAATTGAAAA
>JBJTTJ010000061.1:0-1624 GCA_046080125.1 Cuspidothrix sp. | reverse complement strand
GATTCTAGCACGACATAGACAACCTTGATTAACTTACGTCCCCGTAAATCGTCAGGTGCAATATGTCGAATCGTGGACTTGACTTGGGTAAACATTCAAATAAGCTCCTTTCAAGCGTGTTCTCATGAAGTTCGTCACGGCATATACCGTTTGTAACTTCAATTATCTTCGGCAATAAGAGTTTTTTAGCAGAAAACTCGGATTCTGTGGGGGTTTTGTCCTATATCTGACACAAAATGATATAGAAAACAACACATTTATTCATAAATCTTAACAAAGAATACAGGTTCTCTCACCTGGTTTTAAATTTTGTTTACATAGCCAAATAATTACTTAGTTACAAACTAACGGAATTATTCAGCAAATTTTACATTTTATAGTTCTATTTGACACCAAAAACTCCAAGCTTATGACAAAATAAAGCTATTAGTTGGTAATTAATAATATAGAATAGGATATGAGATAGTTAAAATTTACCCCTGAACATTCAATGAGGATATGACAATGAATGCTTTAACTGTCAATTTGAAATCATTAATAGAAATGACTGATGAGCAGTTTTTTCAGCTATGTCAAAACAACCGCGAATTGAGATTTGAAAGAAATGCCAATGGAGAGTTAATAATTATGCCACCAACGGGAGGAGAAACGGGAAATCGTAATGGTAGAATCACTCAACAATTAATGAATTGGACTGATGCTGATGGTACTGGGATAGCTTTTGATTCTTCTACTTGTTTTAAGTTACCAAATGGTGCAGATCGTTCTCCTGATGCTTCTTGGATCAAGTTAGAAAGATGGGATGCTTTAAGTGATGAAGAAAAACAAAAGTTTCCTCCTATTTGTCCTGATTTTGTAATTGAGTTACTTTCTCCTAGTGATAGTTTGAAAACTACACAGGAAAAGATGAAGGAATATATAGATAATGGTGTTCGTTTGGGTATATTAATTAATCGGAAATCTCGTCAAGTGGAGATTTATAAACCAGGTAAGGAGGTTGAGGTTTTGGAATCTCCTGTTACGGTTTCGGGGGAAGAGGTTTTAAAGGGGTTTGTTTTGAATTTAGGGATGATTTGGTAAAATAATATAGGTATTTATTTAACTAGGTAAATGCTACTTTTTTAATATTCATCTAAATCAACATAAATTAAATTTCCTTTTTCCACATTTTCTATCGCTTTTAGTAAATGTTCCTTGTTAGCTTTTGACTTTAAAAGATATGTGGTTTCATCTTCAATTATTTGGTCAACTAACACAATTACCTCTACAATTGTTCCCTCCGGTAACTCAGTTGTAAGTAATTCAATTTTGCCATTTTTACCAACAGTTACTTTTTGTTTAATTCCAGTAATCATGGGTTGTTTTTATTTCTTTGTTTATTGTTATTATAGTTCACCTTTAGCAAGTCTTAGATTGTTATAAGCTTTGTCATTGTTAGGATTAATACTAATAGCTTGGTTGTAATCTGCTATAGCCCCTTGCTTATCCCCTAAATCATATTTAGCAAGTCCCCGGTTGTTATAAGATTTGTCATGGTTAGGATTAATACTAATAGCTTGGTTGTAATCTGCTATAGCCCCTTGCTTATCCCCTAAATCATATTTAGCAAGTCCCCGGTTGTAGT
>JBJTTJ010000060.1:0-12297 GCA_046080125.1 Cuspidothrix sp. | reverse complement strand
CTTTGGATAACATACTTATTTTGTAATGTGGTCTTAGGTGTCCAGATAACTTGGGGCATATTATGATTTAGGATATGATTTTTAATCTAGTATAGATCACGGATTTCACGGATTTTACTATTTTGTCAGAATCAGGACACCCTTGGGGGAAGTCAAAAGTCAAAAGTCAAAATTTTAAATGATTGGTTTTGCATAATTTAAACCATCTCAAAAACACTATCCTGTTCATCCTTACATCGGTGGTTATCCTGATTGGATATTATCACAAAAACTGCTTCTTTACCCACGACAAGATCCCGGACTTCTTTGAGAAGTCCGGGATCTGAACACCCTTCCTCTTTGAAACTGATAATTTAGCATAACAAGTACGGTAGAACCCAATATATTAAACTTCTATTCATTTAACCAGCTAAAAAGTTGCCCCACAGTAAGATTAAAAGACTCAGCAAAAGCTGGAACAGGTAAACTATCTGTTTCTAATTCAAATAATAGAATACGTTGGTCAGCAAAATAGACAAAAATTAATTTTTCTTCAGGGTCAATTAACCAACCCATTTGAGTACCATATTGAAGACAATGGAGAATATTTCTAACTACTTTAGTTTGACTTTGTTCAGGAGAAAGTATTTCAATTGTCCAGTCAGGAGGGATAGTAAAAGTATTAGCAACTTCACCATTTTTATCGCGGGGAATGCGTTCCCAAGTGAAGACGGCAATATCTGGTACAGTGGATCTACCACCAAAGGTACAGCGTAATTCAGAGTATGCGCGGGCGATATGCTGGGGTTTGAGAATGGTATTTACAGCAGAGATAAAATCGCTTTGAACTGTGCTATGTTTTCCTTGGGGCATCGGTTTTTGAATGATTTCACCGTTAATAAATTCGCTTGCTGGTTTGGTTTCTGGTAGTTTGAGAAATTCGTTAAGGGTTAGGGTTTTAATAGGGGTTTGAACCATGATCATTGGTGGTGATGTGGATTATTAATATTGTATCTTATTTTAATTATTTGTTAGAGTCAGGATATCCTTTTTGGAAGTGAAAAGTCAAAAGTCAACTCAACCTAAGAATTACTAACAGAATACTCAATTGAACAGGGATTATCAATACCTTTAGATGCAGTTTTATTTTCCACCAAAGAGTTATGGTGAGAAAATTTCCATTGGGTGTTTTTAATATTCAACATCATATTTCCCGTCTGATACTTTTAACGGAGACTAACATCAAAAAAAAGCGCCGCAAAAAGGTATTTTCCCCTTGACAGCATCGAAAAAACTTGGTATCATGGACTTGATAAGGAAGAACTATCTTTATCGTATATTTTAGATAATAGATTTAAGATATAGGGTTTTCCAGTCTGATGAGGTACAAAATTATCTGCGTCCATTTGCGTCTATCTGCGTACCGACCCCAAATTGTCATCTCAACAACCTAGTAATAAGTTTATTTTATATAAATAGCGTTTTCAATAAGGTTTTAAAAAAAAGCCGCCGATTTTTTGAGGTCGCACCCGTTGACTTTTTCTCCTAGGAGTGATATTTTTACAATGGGAATGTGTGCCTAAATAAAAATTTTGCTCACACTCCATTATATTAATGTTGTTATCATACCATTTCTCGCCCCCACTGCAACCCCTAAAAACGAAATTTTTTTGAAAAAATCTTATCAATAAATTACAATTCAATAATTTAAACTTATTAATATTGATGACTTGGTGCGTCAAAAAGCTTATTTAAAACTGATAGGACTTACGCAAGTGTCACACTAAAAATCTGTTGTGCTTTTAATTTGAATAATTAATACAAGTAAGATACAAGCAAGATGCTTGTGCTACTGTGAATTCAGGTTTTTTGATTATACAGTTTAGTTGCACATTAGCTTAGGAGATATAAAATGATGATCACAAAAAATCATCTAATAGCATTTAATAGTGCTTGCTTAAAATCCGCCGCAGTTTTAAAATGTAATCCCGGTGTTTCCCGTAAGGCCAAATCTATCACATCAGCTAACTTTTGGGGAATATTACCCACATTATTATCACGTTTTTGAATAGGAACAACATCATTTTTTAAAACGCAGGAAAAAGGATCTCCTGTGAAATTGCGGGGAATATCTCCTGTTAGCATACAATATAATGATGCTGCTGCTGCCCAAACATCAACTTCTGGTAAGGAACGTTTAAAGTCGAGAAACTGCTGACGACACATAAATGCGGGAGTACCTGCTTTTGTTCCTGTTAATGTTTGTCCACTTAAACCTGCCAAATCAAAAGCCTTTGCTAAACCGTAATCTCCTATTTTAGCAATCATTTTACCGCCATTATCTGCTAGAAAGATATTACTAGGTTTTAGATCTCGGTGTACTAAACCTTTACCTGTACCTTGTGTACCATCAGCTAACAAAACATGGGGAATATCCACATTATGGGCATAGTTTAAACCATCAAGAACTTGTAAAATAATGGGTATGGCAATATTAACAGGTAAAAATCCTCCATATTTTTCCATTAATTTGAGAACATCACCATATTCGCAGTATTCCATTGTGAAGAAAAAGGCATTTTCCGCAAAACCATAGTCTAATAATTGGATAACATGAGGATGTTGTAAACATTTGGTATTTTCTGTTTCCCGTAAAAACATTTTTACTCCTGCTGCTTGGGCTGCAACTTGAGGTAACATTAATTTTAATGCTAGGAGTCTTTGGGTATGAAGATGTTTGACTAAAAACACTTCTCCACATCCTCCTTCCCCTAATGAACGAATAATCTGATAATTAGCTATAGATTGGAGATTTTTATAGTCAGGACTTTGGTTATTTTGGTTATTTTGGTTTGCTAGGTTAAATAGGTTTTGAATTATTTGCAAAAAGTTGGGTTTGTTTTCTGGTTCTGGCTGATTTACGATTTGCCCTTGGATGGTAATATTAAAGATAATATCACCAATGGTTACGCGATCGCCGTTAATTAAATCATATTCAGGATAGGCTATTTTTTGTGCTTCTTTGGGATCTTGATCACGCTGACGCTGGCCAATTTTCTTACCATTAACATAAGTACCATTTAAACTACCAAAATCCCGGATTCTAATTTGTGGTGGGTTAATATCTAATAAACAATGATACCGCGATATGGTCATATCAATATCATCAGCAATTTGCAGGTTACAGTCTTCACTTCTACCGATAATACAAGTGCTGCGACTATCAAATATATATTTTTTTCCTGCGAGTTTACCTGTGGTGACAGTCAGGGTAACGGTAGGTATCATATTTGTTGCCAGAGTATCTACCATATCCTAGTATTGTCAGGATACTATTGTCAAGTTTAAGTAGCATAAGATTTGATAACTTCTGATTGATGATATAGCAGGGAACAGGGAACACTTCGACAAGCTTTTGTGCATCCCAGAGAACAGAGTTGAAAGTCATGGTAATGTGTGTATTCTCTGCTTCCTATTTCTTATTGAAAATTTCAGTTATTAAAAGCACAAAGTGATAATTTGTAATTGTACATCACTAAACATAAAAATATTTTTTTTTGATTTAAAAATATTGTAATAAAGCAAAGATCAAATTCTTGCTGCCTCTCTCATTCTAAAAGTTCTACTTTTAGTTTTGCTGACAATTAATAAAAATTTACGTCACCTTAAAAGTAGGTCTAGTAAATTTAACCATCAACAGTGATTTAGTTGAGATCCATAATTACTGTTGTTAGATCATTGGTATTTTTACCACTTGGTACAAAAACTATTAAGTGAGTAAACAATAACCAAAATTAATTGGTCAATTGGCTATAATTTGCCGCAAACTCATACCATATCTATCGAACAAAAATCATTCAGATTTGTGTTTATTGATAGATATCGGTGAGTAAGCATATAGCAATTATTTAAGTTTAGCTCGTCAGAGTAGTAAATCAGTCTAGGAGAACGTAATGCTGGATTTTTTCACTTCATTGAATGAGCATAATTTACCATATCCAGATCCGCTACATCCTATCGTAGTTCATTTTGTAATTGCGATGGTATTATTTTCTGTTTTTTGTGATGTTGCTGGGTATTTAACTGGCAAAACTCGATTGTTTGAAGTGAGTTGGTGGAATATGTGTATTGCTACAGTTTCCATTTTTGTAGCGATTATTTTTGGTCAATTTGAAGCTGGTTTAGCCAAACCCTACGAACTAGCTAAATCAGTATTAAATGTACATACTATCATCGGTTGGTCACTATCAGGAATTATCGCTGCAATTAACGCTTGGCGGTATATTTTACGAAGTCGTAATCCCAAAAAACTGCCTTTTCATTACATAGCTGTAGCAGTTTTATTAACAGCGTTAGTTGGGTTTCAAGTATATCTTGGGGATGAACTTGTATGGGTGTATGGCCTACACACCGTACCTGTTGTGGAAGCGGTAAAGGATGGAATCTTGCCATGAATTCAGAATTACTAGACCAAATTAGTCACCAAATGGGTGCAAATGGTTTACCTTATGCCATTCCTATTCATCCTAATTTAGTACACCTAACATTAGGTTTATTCATCATTGCGATTATCTTTGATCTTTTAGGTGTATTTTTTCCCTTAGAAAAATGGGTGTTCAAATTTTTAGGAATTAAAGTTGAACGTTCCCAATTATTTGATGTTGGTTGGTACAATATGTTTGCTGCGGCTGTGATTACATTTTTCACAGTTGGTGCAGGTTTTTATGAAATGTTATTGGCAGCCCCACCAGCAGATATTAAAAGTCCTTGGGGAATGTTAGCAATGCCCACAATGATGTGGCATGGTGTGGGCGGTGTATTGCTATTAGCAATGATTGTCGGTATGACCTTTTGGCGAGGTTGGCAACGTTATGTTATTGGCAAATACGAAGAACGAGAAGTACAAATTCCCTATCTGTTTATTGGTGTAGTAATTATGTTACTGATGTATCTCCACGGCACATTAGGAGCGCACCTAGCAGCAGATTTTGGTGTTCACAACACAGCCGATAAATTACTCCGAGCAGGACAAGACATTAATCGCATATTTGGTAATAGGTAATTGGTAATTGATGTAAAAATTCTTGTCTAACAACCAACAACTAACAACTGACAACTGACAACCAACAACCAACAACTAACAACTGACAACTGACCATTATGAAAATTCGGCAAATTCTCAACTTTTTGACCCTTAGCACTGGGGTAGTTGCCGTAACTCTTACCAGTCTATGGATTGGTAAACAGGCTTATTATTGGCTTCCTCCCCAAGCGGCGGCTGAATCTCATCTGATTGATGATTTATTTAGCTTTTTGGTAACATTAGGGGCTTTAATTTTCCTGGGAGTAACAGCGACTCTTCTCTATTCCATCGCTTTCCATCGTGCGAAATCTACAGATTTTGGTGATGGTCCCCATATTGAAGGAAACGTGACTTTAGAAGTAGTTTGGACTGCAATACCAGTGATGTTGGTATTGTGGATTGCAGGTTATAGTTACCAAGTTTACGAACAAATGGGTATCCAGGGGCCATCTCACCACGTCCATTTGGAGAACCCCATGAAGATAAAAACAGCTTATGCAGTATCAAATACAGATTCAGAAGTTGCTGTAGATGAAGAGGTAGAACATATTGATGTTTTAGCTAAACAGTGGGCATGGGTGTTTCATTACCCAGAAAGCAACGTTACCAGTACAGAATTGCATTTACCTCAGGGTAGCCGGATTCGTTTAAATCTGCATTCAGAAGACGTACTTCACGGCTTTTATGTCCCCGCTTTCCGCCTCAAACAAGACATTATTCCCGGTGAAGACCTTGACTTTGAATTTACCCCCATTCGCCCCGGTGCATATAGCCTCACCGACTCCCAGTATAGCGGTACATACTTTGCCACCATGGTAGCCAAAGTCATCGTTGAATCACCAACTAAATATCAGCAGTGGTTAAGCAAAGCTGCCAGTCAAACACCCAGCCTAGCCCCTAACCAAGCAGCCTCCGAATATGCCCTCAAAATCAAAAACGGCATTGATAGCGGTTGGAAAACCGTTAAACCTGCTGCACCACCATTAGTTAATTTCCCTGGTTAACTTCATAATTTTTCTTTCCTACCAACAACCAACAACCAACCACTAACAACTGACCACTAACAACTAACAACTGACAACTAACAAATGACTAACATCCCCATTCCTCTTACTGGTGAATCACATCACCAACATCCTCCCCAAACCTGGAGAACATACTTCAGCTTTAGTACCGACCATAAAGTTATTGGTATCCAATACCTCGTTACTTCCTTTATTTTCTTCCTCGTTGGTGGCATTTTCGCCATGATTTTGCGGGGAGAACTCATTACCCCCGAAGCTGACTTAATAGACCGCACCGTATATAACGGAATGTTCACCATGCACGGAACAGTCATGCTGTTTCTGTGGACATTTCCCTCTCTTGTAGGATTAGCCAATTACATCGTTCCCATCATGATAGGGGCGCGAGACATGGCTTTCCCTCGCCTCAATGCCGCCGCTTTTTGGATGGTTCCAGTGGTGGGTATTTTGATGATAACCAGCTTTTTTGTCCCTGGGGGTCCTGCCCAGTCCGGTTGGTGGGCATACCCCCCCGTCAGCACCCAGAACCCTACAGGCAACTTAATTACAGGTCAGGTTCTGTGGTTATTGGCGGTAGCTATTTCCGGGGTGTCTTCCATTATGGGTGCAGTAAACTTTGTCACCACCATTGTGAAGATGCGAGCGCCTGGTATGGGATTCTTCAGAATGCCGTTAATGGTTTGGGCAGTATTTAGCGCTCAAATTATCCAATTATTTGGACTCCCAGCTTTAACAGCAGGTGCGGTGATGTTATTGCTTGACATTACGGTGGGAACTGCCTTTTTTGACCCCAGTAAAGGTGGCAACCCGGTGATGTTCCAGCATTATTTCTGGTTCTATTCTCATCCAGCAGTTTATGTAATTATTCTGCCTATCTTCGGAGTTTTTTCCGAAATCTTCCCAGTTTATTCTCGCAAACCTTTATTCGGTTACAAAGTTGTTGCTGTTTCTTCGATGTTAATTGCCGTAGTTAGCGGTATTGTTTGGGTTCACCACTTGTATGTTAGTGGTACACCTGCTTGGATGCGGTTATTCTTCATGGTGACAACCATGTTTGTATCTATTCCCACAGGGATTAAGGTATTTGCTTGGGTGGCAACTATTTGGGGTGGCAAAATCCGTCTAACTACACCCATGTTATTTGCCTTGGGTGGTTTGATTATGTTTGTTTTTGCCGGGATTACAGGGATTATGCTTTCTTCTGTTCCCGTAGATGTTCATGTTAACAATACTTATTTTGTGGTCGGTCATTTCCATTATGTTCTCTATGGAACTGTAACTATGGGAATGTATGCAGCTATCTATCATTGGTTTCCCAAAATGACTGGGAGAATGTTCCATGAAGGTTGGGGACAAATCCATTTTTGGTTAGCATTTATCGGCACAAATTTGAATTTCTTACCCATGCACCCATTAGGTTTGCAAGGGATGTTACGCCGCGCTGCTTCCTACGCACCTGAATTAATTGGTTGGAATATTGTCGCTAGTTTGGGTTCTTTCCTGTTAGGAATGTCTACTCTTCCTTTTATTTTCAATATGTTGATTTCTTGGGTAGATGGAGAAAAATCTCCTGCTAATCCTTGGCGAGCAATTGGTTTAGAATGGACTATTTCTTCTCCTCCTCCTGTTGAGAATTTTGAAGAAATTCCTGTAATTAATTGTGAACCTTATGGTTATGGTAAGTCTGAATTAATGGTGTCTTCTGAAGATGAGTAATGGTTAATATAGCGATTCTATTTGATCTGTGTTCAGGACTTTTTTTAAACGAACCACTCCAGACACAAAGAACACGGAGGAAGAGAGTTTTTTAGGTCTTTTTTAGGATCGCTATGGTTTGCTTATTACTTTTTTTCTAGTTATTTTTTCCTGTTTTTGGAGTTTTTTAACAATGGATGGTTCTGTTTCTTCTGATGATTTAGATCATGTTAGTCATGAACATGATGAAGAAGGCAATAAGATGTTTGGTTTTATTGTTTTTCTGCTATCTGAAAGTGTCATTTTCTTGAGTTTCTTTGCTGGCTATATTATCTACAAAACTACTTCTGAAAATTGGTTACCGGCTGGTGTTTCTGGTCTAGAAATTAAAGATCCTAGCATTAATACTGTTGTTTTGGTTGCTAGTAGTTTTGTGATTTATTTTGCTGAAAAAGCCCTAGAAAGACACGACTTAAATAGTTATCGTCTGTTGTTATTTTTAACCATAACTATGGGTGGTTATTTCCTTTATGGACAAGCGGTAGAATGGAGTAGTTTGGAGTTTGGTTTTACTTCTGGTACTTTTGGGGGAATGTTTTATCTATTAACTGGTTTTCACGGTTTGCACGTTTTTACTGGTATTCTGTTACAGTTAATTGTGTTATTACGTTCTTTTATTCCTGGTAATTTCGACAATGGCCATTTTGGGATAAATGCCACTTCTTTGTTTTGGCACTTTGTTGATGTTATCTGGATTGTTTTGTTTATCCTTATCTACGTTTGGCAGTAGATTTTTAATTCCGCAAAAATCAATAAGTTATCTAGAGGTTTATAGCTTTAAGCTCACCACTTTTCCAGATTAGACTTCTGATGAAAAATATATAGGGACAATTCATGAATTGTCCCTACATTCATTTTCACCAGATATCTAATACAGCTTCTTTTAATAATGGGGTTTAGGGGAACTATAATTATGATCCGGAATTAACCCACCCTGTTCCGTAATCTTTTTCGCGGCCTCTAAGAGATACTGATAATAGGTATGAGCAATAATAGATAACTGCTTACCAGCAGGGTAAACCATATACCACGTCCGCTTAATTGGGAAGTGTTGCACATCCAAAATACTAAATTCTGCTACGTCACCTAATAAAGTATGACGAGATAGGACGGAGATACCTAGTCCGCCCGCAATCGCCTGTTTAATAGCTTCATTACTCCCCAACTCCAACTTCACTTTTACCTTGAGTCCATGTTCCTCAAACAAACTTTGCACAGCACTACGAGTTCCTGAACCTGGTTCACGCATAATAAAAGCTTCCTCATCCAAACGTTTGATAGGGATATTTTTTTCCTGTGCTAAGGGATGATTAGCGGGTGCAAAAACCACCAAGGGATTTTCTAAAAATGGCTGGAAATTGACATCAAAATGATCAGGAATCTGACTCATAATATACAAGTCATCCAAATTACTCATCATCCGATCTAAAATTAGTTCATGATTTGTGACTTGGAGAGAAATATCAATCCCAGGATAAAGCTGACAAAAAGGACCCAACAATCTAGGAATAATATATTTAGCTGTCGTAATTACTGCCAGACGTAGCTGTCCTTGCTTTAATCCTTTTAAGTTAGCAACAGTCATCTGAAACTTGTCCATGGTTTCAAAAATTTGCCGACAAGTCGTAAATAATTCTCGCCCTGCTTCAGTCAAATATAAACGTTTCCCTACCTGCTCAAACAATGGTAAACCTACGGATTTCGTCAGCTGTTTAATTTGCATTGATATAGTAGGTTGAGTCAGAAATAACTCTTCCGCAGCTCGTGTAAAACTGCCATGGCGTGCAGCCGCCTCGAACACCTTTAACTGGTGCAACGTTGCTTGGTTCAAGCTAATTCTCCTCTGATCACAATTTGTAGATATAGCTTAGTATCTGTAACACTAATAAAGTTTTGAGTGTTATTTATACAACCCACATTCCCCACCTTCTGGTGTCGCAATCGCTAATTATAATTAACACCAGGCTGCGCTATAGGACTCTTCAACCACTTTGAGGATAAATTTCATACAAAATGGTCAATATCTTAGCCGGCGACAGCGAAGCGCTGCTGCAAGCAGTTTGCCAATCTCAAATCCCCAAACAACGAATTTTTGTTGTGTGACAGTTTACGGTGCGGAAGGTAGGATACAAAGTTCTCAACCCTAGTATAAACCCAATACATAAAAATGTCTGAACATTTTGGAACATCAATTTCATCAAATCAAGGTTCAAAATTTTTTACTGCGTTTAAATTTCTACCCTCAACATAACCGCAGTCAGAACAGCTATAAAGGCGATTTTTTAATGTTTTTTATTGAGTATTAGTGCTGTTTTGAAACTAAGTAACATTGCTCGACCTCCAGTATTTTAATTACTCTTTAAATATACTAAGTAGTCGTGCAAAATAAATTTTATATTTAGGAGAGGGAACAGGGAACAGACATTTTACTCTAGCGTACTCAATCCTCAAAGCAAGGATGATTCTAGCAGGGTTTTCGTCACCTTTAGCCACTGAGCTTTACCCATTACTCATCATTCCAAAGTTCTTCCTTGACTCTGACCGGCAATTTCGCTAAATCAGGTAACTCTACCGCTTCCACGTCAGTTATTTTATCTTTAATATTAATAGGTATATTAACTGGTTGGCGTTCTTCCAGCCAACAACTAGCCACGGGTAGAGTTTGTTCCAATTCATCCAACGGACGGGGAATTACCATCACTGCATTTAACTCACCAATGCGTTCAGCTTCAAACATTCCCGCTTCTACAGCTACTGCCACATTAGCGACTGAACCGCGAATAATCGCCGTACATAAACCAGCCCCAATCTTTTCATAAGATGCTAAATGCACATCAGCAGCTTTAAGCATGGCATCACAAGCTCCCACCATAGCGGGAAACCCACGAGTTTCTACCAAACCAATCGCCTGATTACTCAAACGACTATATTGACCATCTGAAATCATCTGAGAAAGACGGTTAATAGGTAGAACTATATCTAAATTAGGGTAGGGGCGGGGAATGACTAAACTAGAAACCAACTGTCCAAACTGTTCAGCCGTTTGTACGCCAGATTCTACAGCCAAGCGCACATCAGCAATACCACCTCTAATAATAGCTGTACAGTGACCACTACCAATTTTTTCATAGCCAACTAAGTGGACTCCAGCCGACTTTAACATCATGTCAGCCGTTCCAACTATAGCGGGAAAACTCAGGGTTGAGACTAAACCCAAGGCAGTATCTTGGAGGCTATCACGGCGACGAGGTGCATAAATGGTGCTCAAAGCACGTTGATTATATGTATCCATCTAAAATTTTCCAGGATAAGGTTAGTATAGCGTCGTCAATAAAACAGGTAGTCAAAACTGGTATTTGAATATAGACTCAAGTTCAGACTATGGCTGATGCCAAGCTGCGCTCCACACCTCATACTTAACACTTAACCTGAAGAATTGTCAGAGCCTTGCTTGCCCAAAGATTGTCTATGGGGAAATAATGTAGTCAGTAGCCTATTGATGCTACCTTGTCCATAAATTTGTGTACCAAAAATGTTGTGAGTTTCAGTATCAGAGTCACTCGGTTCTAAGTCCTGAGTGTTAGTTGCTGTGGACTCTGGGAGCGTAGTTTCAAGTGGAGTAGAATCAGTAACCACTGGTGGTGCTGACTCAGGAGGAGACTGGCTTTTGGGTGTAGGTGAAGGTTGAGAAATAGGTGTAGATTGATGTTTAAACTCCAGAAACGCCCCTAGTGAGACTTGAGTTGAGGAAATAAGTTTTTCTTCTTCCTGGTCTGGTTGAGAATTAGTGGATTTTGGTTTTGCGGCTAATTCCTCTAAGTTTTCTGTTTGAGTAGTAGATTCTGGTTTTTTTGCCACCGATTCAACAATTTGCCGACTACTATCTCCCAAGATTGAACCAGGAGGAATAACTTGTCCTGGGGCTACGGAACAGTTGAAAACTGTTGTTGCTGAACCAATACAAGCATTAGCTCCTATTTTGCCTTCACCAACCATCAAGAAACCGGCTCCCAGGTTTGCTCCTGCTTCTATTTCTAGGATACCCTCACTTACTTGGAGAATTGACCCCATACCCAAGCATACTCCAGCACCAATGACAATTTTACTGTTGGTAGCTGCTTGCAGAATTACCCCAGGTGCTAGGACTGCACTGGGATGAATAATCACATTACCATCTATATGGGAATCAAATCTATCGCCCAGGCGTAGCAGCGATACAGACATGGAATTTATTACCTCGGAAGCCGGAAATGGTCAGTTGTTAGAAAGAAGAAGGAAGAAAATTTCTCCCCTACTCCTCCGCCTTTATGGACGTTGAATAATTGCTTCTAATACGCGGCGTTTTGCTTTGGGGTCAGTCCCAACTAAACGCACATATTCGCCGGGATATTCAGAGACATATCCTTCTAAAGCGGCGATCGCTTCTCTTTCTGATGTCCCTTGAATTTGACCTGC